>NZ_JAAKYA010000012.1:103012-180985 GCF_011044775.1 Limisphaera ngatamarikiensis
CGGCGAAGGACATTGAAGGCGGGCTGCAACCCGGCGGGCATGACCCGAACCAGCGCGGGATCACGGTGCAGGGGGTGGAGCTGAATCTGACGGGGGCGGTGGACCCGTATTTCATGGGGAGTGCCAATCTGTTGTACAGTCTGGATGCCTCGGGGGAGTCGCACGTGGAATTGGAGGAGGCGTGGATGGAGACGTTGCAATTGCCGGCGGGGTTGCAGGTTCGGGCGGGTCAGTTCTACGCACCGTTCGGTCGGATCAACGGTCGGCATCCGCATCAATGGGGGTTTGTGGATGCGCCGTTGGTGACGGCGCGTTTAATGGGGCCGGACGGTTTGCGGAACCCCGGGGTCCAGGTGTCGTGGCTGTTGCCGATGGCAATTTATTCGCAGTTGTTTGTGGCTGTGCAGGACAGTCAGGGGGACGGGGCGGCTCCGTTTCGGGGCGGGGGTCATGTGCACGGGGAGGCGGGTTCGGGCGAACTGCCGCTGGGATTCCGGCCGTTGGAGAACGATCGCGGGGTTTCGGCCCTGAACGATCTGCTCTGGACGCTGCGTTACGCGGTATCGTGGGATCTGACGCCGCAGCAGACGATGCTGATGGGGGTGAGCGCGGCGTTGGGTCCGAATGCAAGCGGTGCGGCGGGGCAACCGGCCACGCAGATCTACGGGCTGGACCTGTATTGGAAATGGAAATCGCCGCGTGCGCATGCGGGGTTTCCATTCGTATCGCTTCAAGCCGAGGCCCTGATGCGGCGGTATGAGCTGGGTGCATTCGACTGGGCGGAGCACGCCGAACACGGTGAACCCTTCCTGGCGGAGGCGGGTTCTGGAGCACCGGCGTTTTTGCCCGCGGAAACGGTGAACGATTATGGTTTTTACACCGAACTCCTGTACGGTTTCCGGCGCGGCTGGGTGGTCGGGTTGCGGTTCGATTACGTGACCGGCGACCGGGGCGATTACGAGAAAGGCGGTTGGGTTTTTCAGGGTGAAGCGGTGGGCCGGGACCTGTTGCGGCGGGAACGCTGGCGGGTGAGTCCGAATCTGACCTGGTATCCCACTGAATATTCGAAGTTGCGTCTGCAGTACAACTACGACCGACGCAGGGACGTGGGTGAGGACCATTCACTCTGGTTGCAGGTGGAGATGTCGCTGGGGGCGCATGCGGCGCATCAGTTTTGAGGAAGGAGGTGGAGAGGGATGATACGACGGTGGGTCGGGATCGGTCTGGCGGTCTGGATGTGTCTGACGGCCGGGGTGGCGATCGCGCGGCTACAGGTGGTGGCGACGACGGCGGACCTGGCTGCGCTGGTGCGGAGTGTTGGCGGCGACCGTGTGGAGGTGTTGACGTTGGCGCGGCCGACGGAGGACCCGCATTTTGTGGATCCGCGGCCGAGTTATCTTGTACGGCTGTCGCGGGCGGATGCCCTGGTGTACGGGGGCGCCGGGCTGGAGGCGGCGTGGTTGACGCCGTTGATTCAGCGGGCGGCCAATGCGCGGATTTTGCCGGCGGCACGGGGTCACGTACGCTGTTGCGAGGGGGTGACGTTGTTGGAGGCACCGGCGCAGTTGGATCGCTCCCAGGGCGACGTGCATCCCCTGGGGAATCCGCATTTTTTGACGGATCCAGAGAACGCGCGGGTTGTGGTGCATCATCTGGCTGACACGTTTGCCGAGCTGGATCCGGAAGGGGCGGAGGAATATCGGAAGAACGAGAAGGCGTTCCTGCTGGATCTGGATCGGAGGCTGCCCGGTTGGTTGGAACAATTACGGCCTCATGCGGGGGCGCGGCTGGCGGCGTACCACAATGCGTGGCCGTATTTTGCGCGACGGTTCGGGTTGCGGATTGACCTGTTTTTGGAACCCAAGCCGGGGATTCCGCCCTCGGCGGCGCATCTGGCGCGAGTGATCGCGGAGATGAAGGCTGACGGGGTACGGGCGATTCTGGTGGAGCCGTACCAGGATCGGCGTGTGGCGGAGCGGGTGGCGGCCGAGACCGGGGCACGGATTGTGCCGGTGACCCAGTATCCGGGTGGATTGAAAGGGACCGAGGGTGGGTACCTCGAATTGATGGACTATCTGGTGCGGGCGATGGCCGGGGCGCTGAGTACCGGTTCCGGACCGGAGGTCCGGCGGTGAGGGTTTGGTGGGCCCGAGGATTTATGGATTCCTCCGGAGTTCACTGGCTGGATGTGATGCGGCTTTTGGGGCCGCCCCTGGCCGCTGCGGTGGTGTTGCCGGGGCTTTTGGTGTATTACGGGCTGCACATCCTGCAGAGGGGAATTATCTTCATTGATCTGGCGTTGGCGCAGGTGGCCACGGTGGGGACGTGCGTGTGCATTTTGTTGGGGCACGAAGCCACCGACATGCATGCGTATGGATGGTCCCTGGGTTTTACCGTGGCGGGTGCGTTGTTGTTTACGTGGTTGCGGGAGCCCCGTCACGGTCGGGTGCCGCTGGAAGCGTTGATCGGGATCGTCTATGTGGTGGCGGCGGCGACGAGCGTGCTGCTTTTGAGCCGTGCGCCGCATGGTCGTGAGGAGCTGCAGAAGACGCTGGTGGGCGACCTGTTGACCGTGTCCTGGCCGATGGTGTTGCGGACGGGTGCGTTGTATGCGGTGATGGCCGGGGCGCACTTGATCTGGCGACGGCAATTTTTGCAATTAACTTTTGACCGTGCGGGTGCGTTGGCGGCGGGTGTTCCGGTGCGGCTGTGGGATTTTTGGTTTTACCTGTTGTTCGGTCTGTTGGTGACCACGTTTGTGCATGTGGGCGGGGTGTTGCTGGTGTTTTCGTATCTGATCATACCCGCGGTGTGCGGGCGGCTCCTGAGCGGTTCACTGGGTGTGGCGTTGGTCTGGGGATGGCTGGTGGCAGTGGCGGGTGGGGCGGGTGGCCTGGTCGTTTCGTATCAGTTGGATGTGCCCGGCGGGGCTGCGGTGGTGTGTGCGCTGGGGGTATTGTTGGGGGTGTGTGCGGTGGGGGTAGCGCTCCGGCAGGCCGTGGCCCGGCGTCCGGATTCCGGCATGGCCCGGGTCCGGGACTGATCAGCCGGGTTGAGGGAGCGTGAAGGTCTCGCCGACCTGGCGGAGGGCGAGTCGGTCGGGTTCCTGTTGCAGGGCGGCTTCGAGGCGTTGGATGGGTTCGTGGATGGGTTCTTCGCTGAGGATGAAGACCTCGTGGTGCATGGGCACGAAGTAGCGGGCGCCTGCGGCGTCGGCCATTCGGACGGCCTGTTCGGGAGTGCAATGGTTCCAGATCCACGGCTGGTAGGCTGCGATGGGCATGATGGCGAGGGCGTAGGGGCCGGCGGGTCGAAGCCGGGCGAAGGACTCGGTCATGGCGGTGTCACCGCCGAAGATGAGGGCGGTTCCTTCACGGCGGAGGATGTAAGCGTTATAGCCGCGCGGTTTGCCGTCGGGCCATCGTTGGCCCCAATGTCTGACCTCGAAGGCTTCGATGTGGATTTCGCCGGCCGTGGTCTGGAGGGTGACCGATTCGCCCCAGCCGAGCTCGGTGATTTTGCGGCCGCCGGCGTCGTGGATGAGGTCGGAGGTGTCTTTGGCGGTAACGACGGGCAGGTCTTGACGAAGGAGTCGTCGCAAGGTGCGCATGTCGAGGTGGTCCATGTGCGCATGGGACAGGAGGATGAGGTCCAAGGGCGGTAGTTCCGGAATTGTCAGCGCCGGGGCGATGAGTCGTTTGGGGCCGACAGTGCCCAGCCGCAGGTCGGGACCGATGCGAGACAAAAGGACCGGGTCGGTGAGAATACGAACACCGTAGAAGTTGAGCAGGAGGGTGGCGTGGCCGATCAAGGCGAGGGTGACGCGGTCGTTGGACCAGTGGTCGGGTTGAGGGCGGTGCGGTGCGGGATTGATTGGGTGACGACTGCCAAAGAGGAGGCGTCGAGTCCAGCGGGCGGTGCGGGTTTGAGACCCCCAGAGCCAGGCCGCCCCGCCGGCGGTGGCGACGGCGGTGCCGAGTGTCCACAACAGGAACTTGCGCCGACTCGATTTCACGCGATCAACATGTCGCGTGGTGGTGGCCTGTCAACCGGTCGGGGGCGACAGTTGAGGCCGGAGCTGACAGGGGGGCGTGCGGGGGTGCGCACTCTCGGTCAGACGTCGCAGATTTGAATGGCCTGGCGAAGGGAGGCCAGTTTATCGGGGCGCCTGGGTACGAATTCCTGGGCGACGAATCCCTTGAATCCGGTGGCGACGATGGCCTGCATGATGCGCGGGTAGTAGAGTTCCTGGGTCTCGTCAATTTCGTTGCGCCCCGGCACGCCGCCGGTGTGGTAGTGGTCGATGTACTGATGGTTTTCCCGGATGGTGTCGCAGATGTCACCCTCCATGATTTGCATGTGGAAGATGTCGTAGAGGAGCTTGAACCGTTCGGAGCTGAGGCGCTTGACCAATTCGACCCCCCAAGCGGTGCGGTCGCACATGTAGTCGCGGTGGCTGCGCTTGCTGTTGAGCAGTTCCATGCAGAGCGTCACCTTGTATTTTTCGGCGACGGGGAGGATGCGTTTGAGGCCAATCTCGCAGTTTTTGAGTCCCTGCTCGTCGTCGAGCCCATCGCGGTTACCGGAGAAACAGATGAGTCGTTCGAAGCCGGCCTCGGCGGTTTCGCGGATTCGTTGTTCGTAGGCTTGGACGAGTTTGTCGTGGTGCTCGACGCGGTTCCAGGCGCGGGTGATACCGCCCAGGCCGTCAATGGTGGGGTTGCTGACCATGCTGCAGACCAGGCCGTACTTTTTGAGGACAGGGAACTCGTTGGGGCCGACGAGGTCAATGCCTTCCAATCCCATTTCCTTGCCGGCCCGGCACAGCTCTTCCAGAGGGATGTCCTGGTAACACCATCGGCAGGCTGCGTGGCGGATGCGGCCCTTGAGTTTGACGGGGCCGGTTTCCTGGGCGGTGGTGGAAGGGGCCAGGACCGAACCGGAAGCAACCGCGGCAGCGGTGGTTGCCAGCGTTTTGATGGCGGATCGACGAGAAATGCGTGCGCTCATGCACCTATTCTTGCAGAGGCGGGGATGATGTCCACCCGAAACGGTGGCCGGGTGAACTCGTTTCGGCGGGCGGGGCGGGGTGTTGAGTCAAAAGGGCGAGCGGTCCGGGAACACGGGGCCGGGTGAGGGCGAAATCGGTTCGCGGAGGGTTTTCCGAGTGGGGGGCGGGGACTGTCACGTTATCGCGGCTGATCCGATGCCGTTTCGGCCGGTTCGCGCACCGGCTGGCCGGCCTCGTAAAGTTGGAGCAATTGCCGGTTGCGTTCGGCGAGATGGGTTTGGCCGAGTTCGTTGGCGCGTTCGATGGCTTTTTGAGCCGTGGCGATGGCGTCGCTGAACCGGCCGACTTCGGCGTAGGCGGCGGCCAGGGTGCCCAGGATGATGGGTACTTGTTGGCTGGTTAATTGTGCGGCCCGCTCGGCCAGTTGGACGGCCAGGGCGCCGTCGCGGAGGGCGGCGTTGGTGTGGGTGGCGAGGATCCAGGCGAGGTTGTTCAGCAATGGTACGTCGTCGGGCATTCGGGGGAGCGCCCGTCGGTAATGTTCCACGGCCTTTTCGGCATGTCCCCGACTGAGTTCCACATGCCCCAGGTGGGCGTGGGCCAGAGGGTCATCGGGGCGGGATTGGAGGACTTGTTGCAGGTGCTGTTCGGCGGCGGTGTTCTGGCCGAGTTGGGATCGGAGCACGCCAAGCCGCAGGTGGATTTCAATCGAGTTGGTTTGTTGGGTCAGGGCCTGTTCGTAAGCCTGGCAGGCGGCTTCAAGGTCTCCCCGGAGCGCGAGCACGGCGCCCAAGCCCTGGAGGGCCGGGGCGAGCCCGGGTTTGAGCTCGAGCAGTCGTCGGTAAGAGAGCACGGCGTCGTCCCAATGACCCGCCTGGTGCTGGGCACGGGCCAGGGTGAACCATGCGCCCACGTGCATGGGCCAGAGTTCGACCGCACGGCGGGCGGCGCGAATGGCGTCTTCCCACTGACTCTGTTCGCTGGAGACGACTGCGAGGCCGTGCCAGGCGTCGGGGTAGGACGGGTTGCATTGAATGGCCCGTTCAAATGCCTGGCGTGCCTGTTTCCAGTCCTGACGGCGTAGGTACACGTTACCCAGGGTGTTATGGGCTTCGGCGAAGTTGGGTCGGAGTGCCAGGGCTTCCTCGCACAGCCGGCGGGCCTCTTCGAGTCGGCCCTGGTCCAGACGTACAGTGGCCAGCTGCGTAAGGGCCAGATGGTTTCGCGGGTTGACGCGCAGGGTATGCTCGGCCAGGGAGCCCATGTCGCGCCAGTGGAGAAGCTGTTCGCGGGTGAGCCCGGCACTGACCGCCATGAGCACGACGGAAGCCAGGGCGGTGGCGGGGCGGAGTCGGGGGGCCCTGGCGACGGCCGACGCGATGCACCAGATGCCCGCCCAGAGAATGCCGATTTGTGGCAGGTAGGTGTAGCGATCGGCCATGGCTTGTTCGCCCACCTGAACCAGGCCGATCACCGGGACGAGGGTGCCGAGGAACCAGAGCCATCCGGCGATCAACCAGGGACTGCGCCTGCGCCACAGGAGTGTGGTCAGGGTGATCAGGGTGAGAACCCCCAGTAACTGCCAGACGACGGGATCCGACCACGAGCGCGGCTCGTAGGGATAGAACGGGGCGAGGTTGACGGGCAGGAACGTCTTTTCCAGGTAAGCGACGTAGGAGGTCACGGCCCGGGCGAGTCGCGCTGAGAGGGGTAGGACCTCGAGGGGCACGGTGGCGCCGGAGGCCGATTGTGCGCGCAGGGTGATGATGGAACTGGCGGCGGCCAGCAGGAAGAAGGGGATTTTTTCGAGCACCAAGCGGGTCCATGACTCCGGTGCGCCGCGGGTGCCCGGGATGCGCGGGTCGGGGTGGATCAGCGCGGGCGTGCGTTGCAGCGGCCAGTAATCGAGCAACAACATCACGCAAGGGAGGGTGACCAACATGGGCTTGGCCATCAGGCCCAGGGCCAAAAGGAGCCACGCTAGCCCGTAACGGGTCCAGAAAGCCGGCGCGGTTCCCCCGTGGTTGGACCTGGCGCGGACTGCTGCGGTGTAGGCCCAGAGCGCGGCCAATCCGAAGGCCAGGCTGAGAACGTCCTTCCGTTCAGCAACCCAGGCGACCGATTCCACCCTGAGGGGATGCCAGGCCCACAGTGCAGCCACGATCCACGCCAGTGCAGGGCGCGACGTCAGGGAACCGAGCCAGGCAAAAAGAAGTGCGGCGTTCAGGGCATGCCAGAAGGCGTTGATCAAGTGATGGGCCCCCGGGTTGAGCCCGAACCACTGGCAATCCAGCATGTGCGAGATCCAGGTGAGCGGATGCCAGTTGCTGGAGTGCACCTGAGTGAAGGCCCAGTGGAGGCTCTCCCGGGTCAGACCGGCCTGGACGCGCGGATTGGCCGTGACGTAGTCGGGGTCGTCGAAGTTGATGAAATCGAAAGACCGGACCGGCGCGTAGAGGGCCAGGGTGACGAGGAAGAGCACGGCTGCGGCGGCCGCGAGACCGGCGGGCCGCAGACGACCCGGGCTCAGGCCGTTGGGGGACGGGGCTGACGGGACCTCGGGACGCACGCGGCTCATGCGGGACAGTGCGGTTGTGATGGGGCGGACACCGTGGCGGCCCGGAGTAACCCGCCGAATGCGCGGCCGACCGGTGGGTTTTGCACCCCTGGGATGGGAGCGGTCATGGACCGGGCCTGCTGCTGAGGATGATTTGGAGGGCGGTGGAGCCGCCGGGCGGCAGGGTGAGGGCATTGTCGGCCACGTTGCCGCATTCGACGCAGACCATGTGGAGGTACTCGTCGTCGCCGAGGTCGGGCAAGGATCGGGCACGGTCGGGCCCGGGATTCCAGATGATCGTGCTGGCCGAGCCGTTCTTTTCGACCCGGACGGTACGTTGGAGGACGGGGTCGTGGACTTCGACGGGCCGAGCGGTGTTGAGGTAGATGCGGTCCACTTCGTCCTGGATGGTGACTCGGGGTGCGGTGTCGCGGGCGCGTCGCCCACCCGTGGTGGCGTCGAGGTATTCGGTGTCCTGGAGGCCGGTGATCCAGATCTGACGCACATCGCCCACGGTCAGGTAGGTCTGGAGGCAGAGTTCGAAGGTGAAGGGCCGTTCGGATTGGTTGGTGACCCGGACCTCCACCGTCAGGGTGTCCCGGATGACCAGCTCGCTTTCCACGGCGCAGGCGGGGCAATCGGGACCACCCTCCACTTCGGGCATGCGCAGGCAGAGTCGGAGGGAACCGTCCAATCCCGTGGCCAGCTCGCTCAGGGCCCAGTCCCGGAGGCGTGCGATGCCGTGCCGGTGCGGGCGACCTTCGGGCTGGCCGAACCAGGGAAAGATGACAGGGATGCCCCCGCGGATGGGCACCCCTGGTTCAAACCGGCTGCACTGGCTGGTGAAAAGGATGGGCGGTTCACCCTCCTTTTGGAAGTGGGTGACCTGACCGCCGTGCAGGTAGAGCTCGGCCCGGCTCCAGCGGGTGAGGATTTCCAGCATGGGCAGTTCCCCGCGTCCGTTCAGGAAGGCCACATGATTGGCCAGGGATGGTGTGGTGCCGTTCATAAGCCGCGCACGGACCATCGTAGTCCGGGCCGCCGGCCCCTACACGCAAAAAGTTGCGGCGCCCGGGCGCAGGGCAGGCCTTGCCAGAGCCGAGGGGGAAACCCCAGCATCCGGCCGATGCGGATGCGGTGGACACGATGGACCGGGTTGGGCTGGGCGGGCATGGGATTGGCTGCGCTGGCCGGGTTGGTGTGGGGTTTGTGGCACGGCGACGGATTGGTCTATCTGCCCGCACATGAGGGGCGATCGTGGTGGGTGGCGCCGCGGTCGGCCACGGCTGAAATGCATTTCGAGGGAGAGGTGGGCCGAGTGTTCCGCGCGCAGCTGGAGTGGGATGAGGCCCGGCTGCCGGTGGAAGTGCGGGTGGCGGTGTTGCGATCTGGCGAGGTGCGGGTGAACGGCGCACGTGTGGAGGGTCTCCGGTTGGACGGGCGGCATTGGAAGCGGCCGCGGTCGGCCGACTTGGGGCCGTATCTGTCCCGGGGTACCAATGAAATCACGATTTGCGTGACCAATCCCGCGGGACCCGCGGCCATGTGGGCGGTCTTGCGGGCCGGTCGGGAGCGACAGGAACTGCCGCTGGCCTGGGAGTTTGTGGGTGCGGACGGGCGCACGGTCCCCGCGCAGCTGGCGGAGGCGCGTATGGAATCGGGGCCCGAAGGGTATTTGCGGCCCTTTGCCACGCTGCCGGAGGCGGCACCGTCGCCGGGCTGGTTGCTCGGTTTATTGCTGGTCGTGGTGGGAGGCTGTGTTTGGGTGGGTAGGTCTGCGTGTAAATCCGACCGCCTGTGGTTGAAACCCTTGCGAGGGCCGGCCGGGGACGTGTGCCTGGTCGCGGCGGTGGGTGTGGCCTGGGTGCTGTTGTTTGTGCATAACCTGCCGCAGCTGCCGCGGGTATACGGTTTCGATGCGGAGGGGCACGAGGCTTACATCCGCCTGGTGCAAGAGGAGCGGCGATTACCGTTGGCGGATGAAGGATGGCAGATGTACCAGCCGCCCCTGTACTACCTGCTCGGGGCGGTGGTTCTGGAGCTGGCGGGCCTGACGGTTGCGGAGGATTTGGCGTCGGTGTTGCTGCGGGCGATGAACGGGCTGGTGGGTTTTGGCCATGCCTGTCTGGTGTTTTGGGTATTGCGGGAGCTGTTTCCGGAGGTGCGGTGGCCGGGGCGGGTGGGTTTTTTGCTGGCCAGTGCGTTGCCGGCCCATTTGGTGGTGACGCAATATGTGACGAACGAACCCCTGGCGGCGTTTTGGGTGAGCCTGGGTCTGGCGCTGACCTTGCGGGCGCGTCGGTGCGGCGATCATCCGGGTTGGGCAGCGGCGGCAGGGGCAGCGCTGGGGCTGGCGATGTTGACGAAGTTTTCGACACTCCCTGCGGTGGCGCTTGTGCTGGCCCTCTGGTGGTCCGGGTTGGGTCGGCCGGCAAAAGAACCGGGTGCCGCCGGTGGTGGGGCGGGTCGGTGGGCGGTTTGTTTGGGTTGGGCCCTGGCCGTGTTTCTGGTGGTTTGTGGGTGGCACTATGGACGGGTGTGGCTGCATTTTGGCCGGCCTTTGGTGGGGAATTGGGATTTGCCCGGACAAACGTGGTGGCAGGATCCGGGGTATCGTGTGGCTGCGCATTATGCACGGTTTGGCGAGGCCCTGGTACGGCCGTGGTTCAGCGGCTTGGAGAGTTTTTGGGATGGGCTGTATGCCACTCTCTGGGGCGATGGTTTGGCGAGCAGTGCCTCCTGGCTGGTTTTCCGTCCGCCGTGGAATGAGTCATGGGCGGCGGTGGCGTGGTGGTTGGGGCTGGTTTGGACTCTTGTGATCCTGGTGGGGATGGTCTCGGGTTTTGGGTCTATGGTGAGGGGGCGCCCCGGTTGGGAATGGTTCGGCCCGAGCCTGGTGGGTGTTTATTTATGGGCGCTATTGTACATGTCGGCGCGGGTTCCTTCGTATGCCCAAGTGAAGGCGTTTTATGCGTTGCCGGCGCTGTCCGGGCTGGCGGTGGTGGTGGTTCAGGGGTGGCGGCGGTTGGCCGGCGCCTCGGGCGTGCGGCACGGGCTGTTGACCGGGCTCTTGGTAACCTGGTGGGTGGTGAGTTTTGGTTCGTTTTGGATTCCCGTGCAGCATCCCCAAACAGTCCTGGTTCAGGCCCTATGGGCGCTGGACCGTGGCGACGGGGAGCGGGCTCTGACGTTGTTTCAAGAGGCCATGGTGCGGGATCCGGTGCGACCGGAATTGAGACTGGCACTGGCTCGTGCGGTGGAGGCGCGGCCCGGCGATGTGGCATTGCAGGGGTTGTACGGGACCGTGTTGGAGGCGCACGGTTTGTGGGCGGAAGCGCTGGCGGTGCGGAAAACGGCGGTGGATCGTGCACCGGATCGGGCCGAGGCTTGGAACAATCTTGCCTGGACGTTGGTGACCGTGCCGGAGCCCGCGTTGCGGGACCCTGCCGCAGCGGTGCGATACGCGCGTCAGGCATGCGAACTGAGCGGCTGGCGCGAGCCGACCTGTGTGGGGACGCTGGCGGCGGCACTGGCAGCGGCGGGTGAGTTTGAGGAGGCGACCACCCGCGCGGAGCAGGCGATCGCGCTGGCGCGACAACAGGGGCGGTTGGACCTGGTGGAACGGAACGAACGATATCGGGAGGCGTATCGCGCGGGCCGTTTGCCCGCGTTTCGGCAGGAATTTGGGAGGTGAACCCCGCGGGACCGGCGACCGGTGGGGCAGGGCAAGGCCGGGTCGGGGGTCATGTTATGGAGGGATTCGAGCCGTGACGGCCGGTGGGCGCGTGGGTGCGGGGGATGGCGGAGAGGGGATGGCCAACGGGCGTTTGACCTTTCGGGTGGGGGCCGCCTACACTCGCGGCCGATATGAAGATCCTGGTGTGCGACCCGATTGCTCCCAAGGGCATCGAACTGTTGAAGGCGCGGCCTGAATTTCAGGTGGAGGTGCTGTCCCGGCGGCACTCGGAGGAGGAACTGTTGCCGTTGGTCTCCGATGCGGTGGCTCTGGTGGTGCGTTCAGAGACCAGGGTGACCCGGCGGGTGATTGAGGCGGCCAGGTCGTTGCGCGTGGTGGGGCGCGCCGGGGTGGGGGTGGATAATGTGGATGTGGAGGCGGCCACCCAGCACGGCGTGGTGGTGATGAACACACCGGGGGGCAACACCATTTCCACCGCGGAGCTGACCATGGCCATGCTGCTGGCGCTGGCCCGAAAACTCCCGCAAGCCCATGCCAGCATGGTGGCGGGGCAGTGGGATCGAAAGCAGTTTTCCGGCATTGAGTTGGCGGGGAAAAAGCTGGGGATCCTGGGTCTGGGTCGGATCGGCAGCGAGGTGGCCAAACGTGCCCTGGCGTTTGGGATGGAGGTGTTCGGGTACGATCCGTTTCTGGCGGATGCGCGGGTGAAGTCCCTCGGGGTGAGACTGGTCAACGAGGTGGATGAGCTGTATCGGGTGGCCGACTTCATCACGGTACACATGCCGGTGACGGAGCTGACGCGCGGGATGTTGAACGCGTCGGCGTTTGCCCGCATGAAGCCCGGCGTGCGCCTGATCAATTGTGCGCGGGGGGAGATCATCGTGGAGGAGGACCTGCTGGCTGCGCTGGAGCGCGGGCAGGTGGCGGGGGCGGCCCTGGACGTGTACGCCACCGAACCGTTGCCGGCGGATCATCCGTTCCGGAAACATCCGGCCCTGATCCTGACGCCGCACCTGGGTGCGAGCACGAAGGAGGCCCAGGAGAAGTGCGGTGTGGAAGTGGCCGAGGTGATCACCTCGTACCTGTTGACGGGCGAGGTGCGGAACGCGGTGAACCTGCCGTACCTGGACGCGAAGACTTACGAGCAGGTCAAGCCCTATCTGGTTTTGGGGGAGAAACTGGGCCGGTTGCTGGGGCAGTTGGCGCCGGAACAGGTGGACCGGTTGTACATCACCTATGGGGGGCGGGCGCGCGAGTTGCCGAACGTGGATCCGGTGTCCCGGGCGGTTCTGATGGGGTTCCTTTCCCGAACCGGAATGGGGACGATCAACACGGTGAACGTGCGCAGCATTGCGGCCACGCTGGGGATCACGGTGGAAGAAAAGCGGTCGAACGAGCCGGTCACTTACAACGAGTGGTTGCATGTTCAGGTATTCCAGGGCGATCAAAAGGTGATCTCGGCCGGGGGCACGTTTTTCGGGTCGCCGCAAAATCCGCGCATTGTACGGCTGTACAGCATGCCGGTGGAGATTCCCATTTCCGGTCACATTCTCCTGTTGACCAACCGGGATCGACCGGGCATGGTCGGGCACATCGGTACCCTGCTGGGCCGGCACGGGATCAACATTGCCAGCATGAACCTGCACCGGGACGAGGCCGGGGGACGAGCTCTGACCGTCCTTCATTTGGACAATGCACCGGACCGGTCGGTTTTGGAGGAGCTGGAGCGGGATCCCGACATTGACAACGTACGGCTGGTTTACCTGTGAGGGGTGCCGCGGGCAAAAGGATCATTGCATGGACAAACCATATCCGTTGAGGACGCTGCGACTGACGCTGACCACCGTTCTTCTGGCCGGGCTGGCCTGGGCCCAGACGAACCCCACCACCACCAGTGCCGTGGCGGTGATGACCGAGTTGTTTGGCGACGAGGTCATTGCCCGCGGGAAGAGCTTCGAGATCAAGCGCAGTCAGTTGGACGCGGCGATGCTGAGTTTCAAGGCCCTGGTGGCGGCCCGGGGGCAGACGCTGCCGCCTGCCGCGGATCTGCAGGTGCAGCGGGAGCTGTTGCAGCAGTTGATCCGTGTGCAGATGCTGGTGGGCCGGGCCAAACCCGAGGACAAGGCCGAGGGCCGGCGCGTGGGCGAAAAGCGCTACGAACAGGTGCTGGAGCGGGCGGGTTCACTGGAGAACCTGACCCGGCAGCTCAAGTCGGTGGGGATCACCCCCGAGCAGCTCAAGGAGCGGCTGATTGAGGAGGCCACGGCGGAGGCGGTGATCCGGCGCGAGGTGCAGGTTAACGTCACGGACGATGACGTGCGGAAGTTTTACGAGGAAAACCCCGCGCAGTTTGAGGAGCCGGAGCGGCTGCGGGCGAGTCACCTGTTGTTGCGCACGGTGGATGCCACCACGCGGGAACCGTTGCCGGAGGAGGTTCGGCAGGCGAAGCGCAAACAGATTGAGGAGTTGCTGCAGCGCGCGCGATCGGGGGAGGATTTTGCCGCGTTGGTCCGGCAATATTCCGAGGATCCGGGGTCCAAGGATCGGGGTGGCGAGTATGTGTTTGCCCGGGGCCAGATGGTGCCCGAGTTCGAGGTGGCCGCCTGGAGCCTGCAACCGGGGCAGATCAGCGACGTGGTCACCACGCAGTTCGGTTACCACATCATCAAGTTGCTGGAACGGCTGCCTGCGCGACGGGTGCCCTTCGACGAAGTGAAGGAACAGATTCGCGATTATCTGACGACGCAGGCGATTCAGAAGGCCCTCCCGGATTACGTGCGCAAGATCCGTGCGCAGGAAAACGTGGAGGTGCTGGTGGAGGATCTGAAGCCCGTGGAACAGGCGGACCTGCCGCCGAGTTCGACCAACAACCCCGCCGCGCCGGCGACCCGTTAGGTGAGCCCGGCGGGTGGTTTTCCCGGGCGACAGTCCGGTGCCTTTCGGTGCCCGGGAGGGGGGTTACCCCTCGAGCAATTCGCGTTGCCAGCGCATAAGGCGCGGGGCGTGGGTTTCCCAGTCACGGGCCAGCTCCACCAACACGCTTCGGGGCGCGATGAGCGATGGTTCGAGCCCCAGCTCGTGGGCCTTTGCGTTGCGTCGGGCTTCCAGCTGTTCCAACCGCGCCTGTTCGACCTCTGTGAGGCGGCGACCCGTGCCGCGGCGAAGTTCCGGCCATTGATCCGGAGGTACGGCCAGGCCGCGGGCGATGGCCTGCTCCAAGCCGGCCTTGCGCCGGGCTGAAAACCGTGGCGGGACGAGCTCCTGCCAGGGCTGTCCGTCCACCGCCGCGGCAGCGATCCGACTCAGCGTTTCATGCGAGAGGATGAAGAACGGCGGGCGATTGGACGCGTGGGCTTCCTCCTCGCGCCATTGCCAGAGTTCCCGCAGCACGGCCAACCCGCGCCGACTGAGCAGGTGACTGCCCTTGACGCGCCAGACCTGGTCGGGATCCACCACGGGATCGCAGGCGGCGTCCTGGATCAGGCGCCGGCAGGCTTCCTCATGCCAGCTGAGTCGGCCCCGGGCGAGGAGGTCCTGGCGGAGTCGATCGGCCAGGGGTTTCAGGTAGCGGGTGTCGTTGCGGGCGTAGGCTTCCATGCGGGGTGTGAGGGGACGGCGTGACCAGTCGGCCTTTTGCATGGATTTGTCCAGTCGGACCCCCAGGAATTTCTCCAGCAGGGCGCCGAGGCTGAAGTTGCGTTCGCCCAGCAGGCGTGCGGCCAGCATGGTGTCGAAGACCGCGCTGGGCGCGAATCGACCGGCACGCCACAGCAGCCGCAGGTCGTAATCCGCCCCGTGCATGATGAGGTCGTGCCCCGCCAGCGCGTCCAGCAAGGGACGCAGGTCCAGGCCCGCCAGGGGGTCGATTAGACGGTCGCCGGTGGGCGTGCTGATCTGGATCAGACACAGTTTTTCCGGGTATGCGTGCAAACTGTCCGCTTCGGTGTCGACTGCCACCCAGGGAGCTGCCCGCAGCACCGGGAGGTAGGCTTCCAACGCTTCCGGTGTGTCAATCACGCGCCGCAATATGGGCAAAGCACCGCCTCCTTGCCAAGAGCCGGTCTGGGAGATGACCGGGCTCCGGATGTCGTGGCCGTGACATTGATGCCGCCTGGGGCGAGCCCGCTTCTCCGGACGGAGGCATGCTCCTAGTGGTACCGGTTGGGGCAGGGTTCAGACCGGGGTGCATGGGCGATCGGGCATTCAGCCGGTGCGGCGGGGCAGGTGAGGTGTAGAGAGAGTGTCAGAAGGACCGGCGGGACGACCCCCGGACGCCTGCCGGAGATCCCACGGTTTTTGAGCCGGCACTTGCATTTCCGCTCAACCCTCAGCATGCTCCCCTCAGAGGGGCTGCTTCCGCAGAACCCGTACAAGGCGCGTCCCAGGAATGTCGGTCATGAGCACGTTGCCGGAACACGAATTCGATCTGGAAAAGCTCTTCCTGCCGGCTTGGGCGACCGAACCGTCCAAGCCGACGGTCAGTTCCCGTGCCCGCGAGGAGACCGGGGAGGGCGAACGCAAGGGGACCCGGGGCGGACGCGGGAGGGGACGTGCCGCCGGGCCCAAGGGCCCTGCGGGTCGTGCGGGCGCCCCGGCGGGGTCACGACCTGCGGCCTCGGCGGCCCGTCCGGCCCCCACATCCGCCGGTGCGGGGGCCACCCCGGCCAGACCGGCACGGCCGCCCCTGCCGGAGCTGGAGGTTCGGTTGGTTCCTGATCCGAAAGGTGTGGACCAGGTGGCCCGTCGGATCCGGAGCACCGGTCGGGCGTTTCCCTTGTTCGACATTGCCAGGCTGTTCCTGGAAAAGCCCGAGCGGTACAGCGTGGAGATCAGTGTCAAAAAGAAACCGGACGGGACGGTCCGGCAATCCCTGTACGTGTGTGCCCTGGACGAGACGCCGTGGTTGTCGGTGGACGAGGTGGTGGCCCACGTGCTGCAGAAGTATTTCGACACCTTCTACCAGGCGGAGCGCACCCCGACCGAGCCGCCGAAGGGCAAGTACACGTTCGTGGCCCAATGCGGCTATAGCGGAGTCATCCTGGGTCCTCCGAATCATCACGATTATCCGCAGCGGCTGCGGCAGCTGCATGCGGAACGGTTTTCCCACATCCCGTTCGAGACCTACAAGGCGCGGGTCAAGATCGTGCGGGACGAGGCGGTGGTCAAACAGTGGCTGGAGGAGCAGAGTTGGAAGACCGAGTACGTTTGCTTGAACGTGCCGGAGCCGCTGCGTTTGGGGAGTCGGGAGGCCGTGGAACGGCACTTCCGGGAGGTACATGCGCCCAACATTGTTCGGGAAGTGGATCTGGTCACGCTGAGCGGTCAGGCGGCGCAGCAGATTCCGTGTCGGCCCCTGGCGCGACTGGTCCGGCACACGTTGGAAGAGCAGAAGCGGTTCCCGCTCCAGATTGCCACGGCGTTGAGCCAGCAGTTTGCGGCGCACGGGTTGCAGTTCTTCAAGGTCAATCGCACGATCACCCACGTGGCGGTTGCCCGGCCGCATTACCTGGACATTGAAAACACACCGGTTTCGATCAACGTGAAGCGGATTGTCCAGTACATCCTGGAGCATCCGCACTGTACCCGCCGGCAACTCATCGAAGCTCTGGCGCCATCGCCCCAGCCCGCCCAACCTGCTGCAGCATCGGAGTCCGCGGCCGGTGGATCGTCCGAAGGAAGCGCCACCGGACAGGCGCCCGAAGGTACACAGGCCACTTCCCAAACCGCGTCGCCCCTGCCCACGCCGGAGCAGACCCAGCTCATCGCTGATTTGCACTGGCTCATCCATCAGGGGCACGTAATCGAGTTTTCGTCGGGGGCCCTGGAGGTGGCCAAGAAACCGGCACCCAAACCTGCCAAGCCGGCCGCACAGCCTGCGAAAGAACAACAAGCCGGGCCAACGGCCGATTCCGGTACGGCAGAGTCGGCGGGTGAGGCCGGGTCGGTGCCCGCTGCGGAGACCACCGGCGCCGGTCCGGGCTCGGCTGGTCCGGTCGGAGCCGTGTCGGGCTCGGACTTGCCTGAGAGGGCCCGGCCAGCGGCGACGGTAGAGGAGACCTCGGACACGCCGAAGACGTCAGGCTCGCCGGTGACCTCGGAACAAGCCGCTGTTTCGGGCGGGGCCGGTGCTGAACCCGGCTCCACCGGTCCGGCCGAAATCGCGGGTGCAGGTTCCGTGGAGGTCCAGCGGGGGCCGGGAGACGCGCCGACCGGGGAACAGGCCCGAGTAACCCCGTCTGAGGCCGATGCGCACAAGGCTGCAGAAGACGGCATTGTCCCAAGCGAGGCTGGCGGTGCGGTGGCGGCTGTAATTGACCCGGCTGGGTCTGGCAGCCAGCAGCAGGAAACAACACCGCAGGGTGCTACGGAGTGTCAACCCTCCCGGCCTACGGAGCCGAAGCCGCAGGGTTAGACCGGATTTTGAACTGTCCTACCGAGCCCACTAACCCAGGCGTGGGATAGGGTTGGCGATCCGCTTTTCGGGGGATTTCCTGGCGAGGATGGCCCCAAGCGATCCGAGGGCGCGGTTTTCTGATTGCGGACGGGGTGGCGTGTGGACGAGCGAAGCCCATGGGTGGTGCGGGGGGGCTTGCCGGCTTGACCCGGCGAATTCGCAGGATCCAGCCCTTGCGAGGTTGAGCGTCCCGCCCGTACTTTCCCGGCATGTCCGAGGACACCATTGCCGCCATTGCAACCCCGCCCGGTGAGGGTGGGCTGGCCGTGATTCGGATTTCCGGGCCGCACGCACTGGCGATCGCCGATCGCGTATTCCAACCCGCGGGTTCCCGGGCGCGGAAACCGTCAGAAGCCCCCACGCACACGCTGCACTACGGCTTTGTGCACCGCGGGGGCAGGCGTATTGACGAAGTTCTGCTGGCGGTGATGCGGCGTCCGCGGACCTATACGCGCGAGGACGTCGTGGAGATTTCCTGTCACGGAGGTCTGTTGGTGGCGCGGCTGGTCTTGCAGGCGGTGCTGGAACAGGGCGCGCGATTGGCTCAACCGGGTGAGTTCACCCGGCGGGCCTTCTTGAACGGGCGGCTCGACCTGACCCAGGCAGAGGCGGTGGCGGATCTGATCGCCGCGCGTACCGAGCGGGCCCTGGCGGCGGCGCGCGAACAACTTGAGGGTGGCTTGTCCCGGAAGCTCCATCGGTTGCGGGACGATTTGATGTTGGCCCTGGCGCACCTTGAGGCCCAACTGGATTTCCCCGAAGAGGACATTGCGCCCGACACCCGGGAGGGCATCCTCCAGCGGCTTCAAGCGGGGTTGCAACTGGTGGAGGAACTGCTGCGCTCGGCGGAGGAGGGCCGAATCCTGCGTCAGGGCATCCGGGCCGCCATCGTCGGCCGACCCAACGTGGGCAAGTCCAGCCTGCTGAACCTGCTGCTGGGCCAGGACCGCGCGATTGTATCGCCCCGGCCCGGCACAACCCGTGACACCATCGAAGAAACCGCCAACATCCGCGGCATTCCGGTGGTGCTGGTGGACACGGCCGGGGTGCGCGAGGCCGGCGATGAGATTGAACAGGAGGGAATCCGCCGCAGCCACCGGGCGGTCGAAACCGCCGATCTGCTGCTGCACGTATTCGACCGGTCGGAACCGTGGACCCCCGAAGACCAACAGCTCTGGGAATGGTTTCGGCACCGGAAACGGCTGTTGGTGCTCAACAAGGCGGACCTGCCGTGCCGGCTGGTCCTGCCGCCCTCCGACGAACCGCGCGTGGAAATCTCCTGCCGCACCGGCGAAGGACTTGAGCGGCTGAAAACGTGCATGGAAAACCTGATCTGGTCGGGCACAGCGCCCCGCGCCGAGGCCCCGGAAGCCTGCATCAACGCCCGGCATCAGGCCATCCTGCTACGCGCACGAACCGCACTGGAGCATGCCCTGGGAGCGCTCCATGACCAGTTGCCGCTGGACCTCGTGGCCGTGGATCTGCGGGCTGCGACAGATGCCGTGGGTGAGATCGTGGGCCAGACGGCCACCGAAGACCTTCTGGACATCATTTTCAGCCGCTTTTGCATTGGCAAATGACGCCCTTCCAGCAGGCTGGTGGATTCGAAGCCCATCCCCCTCTGCATCAGGCGCGAGGGGGCCCGGTCAGGTTGCCCGTGGATCGTCCCCGGGCCACGACCGTGCCCACAGCCCACGTGGCCGCAGCCCCTGACAAGGCGTACCACTGCCATGAGATCCGGGCGGTAAAACCGACCAGGAGCATGAAAACGACGCCGGCGAGCAATCCGATGAGCGCTGCGGATGAATCCACCCGGCGAGGGGCCAGGGTCAAAAGAAACAGCCCGAGCACGGGGCCGCTGGTAAAGGAGGCCAGGGCCAGCGCCATGTCCACCACGCGGGTCTCCGTTCGGGCGGTGGCGAGTGCCACCCCCACCTGCAGCAATCCCCAAAACACCGTCGACCAGCGGGCCGATCCCACCGCTCGGATCCCGTGATTCGCCACCCCGGCGGTGGGTGTGCGGTGGAAATCGGTGAGGGACGCCGTGGCCAGGGAGTTCAACGAGGAAGAGAGAGTGCTCATGGCGGCGGCGAACACGGCTGCGACCACCAGGCCCCGAATCCCCGGCGGCAGCCCGGTCACCACAAACCATGGGAAGACGCGGTCAGGACGCTCCACCACGGCCCCGGGCAGGGCGGCACCGGTGGAGTGCCACGCGTACAGCATCGTGCCGATGGTCAGGAACAGGGTGAACTGCAGCAGGATCACGGCCCCGCTACCGAGCAGGGCCCGGGCCGCTTCGCGCGCATTGCGGGCCGAAAGGTATCGCTGGACCATCAGTTGGTCGGTCCCGTGGGTGGCCGTGGTCAGGAAGGCCCCACCCACCAAACCCGCCCAAAAGGTGTAGCTCCGGCCCGGGTCCAGGTCGAAATCGAAGACCCGGAACTTGTCGTGCGCGTGTCCGATTTCCAGCACGGTTTCCCAGCCGCCCGGGATTTGGGACAGAAGCACCGCCGCGGCGGCGATCGCCCCGCCCAGATAAATGAGCAGCTGCAACAGGTCGGTCCAGATCACCGCCTTCATCCCCCCCATGCAGGTGTAGAACACCGTTACGAGGCCGATCAGCCCGATCGCCACCGGATCCGACCACGACGTCAGTGCGGTCAGCACGAGGGCCGTGGCCATGAGCCGAATACCGTCAGCCACGGACCGCGTGGCCAGAAAGATCGCCGAAGCGGCCCGGCGCACCCGGTGGTCGAACCTTTGCTCGAGCGCCTGATAGACGGTGAACAATTCACCCCGGAAATACCGGGGCAACAACAGCGTCACCACCAGCACACGTCCCAAAACCGAGCCCAGTGCCAGGGAAAGGAAGGTCCAGTTGCCGCCCTCGCCGCGGCTGTTGGGGGCAAAGGCAAACGCGGGCACGCTCAGGAAGGTAACCGTGGAGGTTTCCGTCGCCACGATGGAGGCGAGGATGGCCCACCAGGGGGCACGGCGACCGGACAAGCAATAATCGCGCAGGTCGCGGGAGCGCCGGCCGACAGACCAGCCGATGCCCACCACCCCTGCCAGATAAACCGCCAGGATTGTCAGATCCAGTGCGTCCAAAACCGCATGCCGGGAGGGACGGCCCGGGCGACTCCGACCGGGGCCGGCCGGGGGACCGGGTTCACAGCAGCCGGCCCTGGGCCTGGTCCTGCAGGAGCGCCTCCACAAGGCCGGGTCGGTGTGCCCGGCGCCGTTCCATGATTTGCTTGTCCAGGGCCGGGTCGTAGGACACGGGGTACTCCCCGTTGTAACAGGCCAGGCAGAGGCTGTCCCGGGCACGGCCCACGGCCTTCACCATCCCTTCCAGCGAAAGGTACGCCAGGGAATCGGCTTTCAGATATTCCCGGATTTCGTCCAGGGAATGGTTGGCCGCCATGAGCTTGCTCCGGTCAGGGAAATCAATGCCGTAGACGCACGGGTGCATGTGGGGCGGACAACTGACCCGGACATGGACCTCGCGGGCGCCGGCTTCCTTCAGTGTGTTGACGCGCGCCTTGCAGGTGGTGCCGCGCACGATTGAATCGTCCACCACCACTACGCGTTTGCCGCGGACCAGGTCGCGGATCAGGTTGAGTTTCACGCGCACGTTGAAATCGCGGATCAACTGAGACGGCTGCAGGAAGCTGCGGCCCACGTAGTGGTTGCGGACAAAGGCCATTTCGAACGGGATGCCCGATTCCAGCGAATAGCCCAGGGCCGCGGAATTGCCGCTGTCCGGCACCGGAATCACCAGGTCCGCCTCCACCGGATGCTCCCGGGCCAGTTGCCGGCCCATTTCCACCCGGGCCAGATGAACGTTCCGACCCTCCAGCACGCTGTCCGGCCGGGCAAAATACACGTACTCAAAAACACAAAACGCGCGCCGCTGGTGCTCGGGAAAGGCCTGCAGGCTGATCAGGCCGCCATCGCGCAGGATCAGGATCTCGCCGGGGGCGATGTCGCGCTCGAACTCCGCGTGAATCAGGTCAAAGGCACACGTTTCGCTCGACACCACCCAGGCGCCATCCACGCGTCCCAGGGCCAGGGGCCGAAACCCGTGCGGGTCGCGCACGGCAATCAGTTCCGTCTCGGTCATGATCAGGAGGGAGAACGCGCCCTCAAGGCGCCGGATGGCATGCACGAGCGAGTTGGCCGAGCCGTTTGGCCCGGGCTGCGCCAGCAGATGCAGCACAATCTCGCTGTCCACCGTGGTTTGGAAGATGGATCCCGCCGACTCCAACTGCTCGCGCAACCGGGCCGCATTGGTGAGGTTGCCGTTGTGTGCCACGGCGATCTGGCCGCGCGCACAGTCCACCGTCAGCGGTTGCGCGTTCCGGAAATGGGAGGAACCCGTGGTGGAGTAGCGGGTGTGGCCGATGGCCATGTGCCCCGGCAGACGCTGGAGCGCCGCGGCGTCGAAAACCTGCGGCACCAACCCCATCCCCTTGTGCACGTGAAACTGCCGGCCGTCCGATGTGACGATGCCCGCGCTTTCCTGGCCGCGATGCTGCAGTGCAAAAAGTCCGTAATAGGTCAGCTCCGCCGCTTTCGGATGCCCGAAAACGCCGAACACGCCGCAGTAGTGTTTGGGGTACGGTTGCATCGCCGCCTGCCTGAAATGGGCGCCGTTATCCGACCACAATCGGCTTCTGCAGGCAAGTGTGAACCCGGACGGCCGACAACGCAAACGGTCCGGGAGAGGCGGTCCCTCCGCCGGCCTGCCCGGCGCGGATTTCACCTTGCACAAAAGGCTTGCCGGGGTGTTACCGGTTGATATCATAGCGATATGAAAGAGAAATCAAACCTCGAGGTCGGCGGTGATCCGGGACGCAAACCCAGCCGGGAAACGGGGGTCACTGCGCCCAACGGCTGGGTCATGCTGGCCATCAACTTTCTCCTCTGCCTCGCAGCGATTTGGCTGCTCTATGGTTCCATCCGGCAGGGTGTGCTCGGGAGTTTTCCCATGGGCCGCTTCCTGTCGGGCACGCTGCTGGCGGCTTTCGCGGCGCTCATGTGTTCCGGGCACTTTGCGCTGGAACCCAATCAGGCCCGGGTTTTGATCCTCTTCGGGGCCTACCACGGGACGGTCAAGCAGAGCGGATTTCATTGGGCCAACCCGTTTTACAGTCGGGGGACCAGGGTCTCGCTGCGTGCGCACAACACGAGCACCGAGAAACTCAAGGTGAACGATAAGCGGGGGAACCCGATTGAGATCGCGGCGGTGGTGGTGTGGCGGGTGGCGGACACGGCGCGGGCGGTGTTTGATGTGGAGGATTACCATCAGTACGTGGACGTGCAGAGCGAGGCGGCCGTCCGTCAGATGGCCTCGGCATATCCGTACGACCAAACCGAGGAGGGTGAGGTGGCCCTGCGCAGCCACACGGCCGAGGTGGCCGCGCATCTGCAGGAGGAACTGCAACGGCGGCTGGCGATTGCCGGAGTGGAGGTGCTCGAGGCGCGCATCACCCACCTGGCGTATGCGCCGGAGATTGCCCAGGCCATGCTCCGCCGACAACAGGCGGAGGCGGTGATTGCGGCCCGGCAAAAGATTGTGCAAGGCGCCGTGAGCATGGTGGAGATGGCCCTGACGGATCTGGCCTCGCGCAACGTGGTGGCGCTGGACGACGAGCGTCGGGCCGCGATGGTGAGCAATCTCCTGGTGGTGTTGTGCGGTGAAACCGGCGTGACGCCGGTGGTGAACACCGGCACGCTCTACACCTGAGCGGTACCGGGCCCGGGAGGCGCCTGCTCCGAAGGGAGGAACGTTGGCATGAACAGCATCTCGAAATCGTACGAACCCCGGGAGTTTGGAGCGCCCTGGGGTTGGGGGAATCGTTTGACCACGGCCATTGTTCTGGTGGTGGCAGTGGTGACGCCGGTTTTGGTGGCCGGCGCACAGCAGCCGCGTTCGCGGGGATGGGCCTGGGTGAGTGTGTTTTCCATCTGGGTGATCCTGGGTTTGTGTGCGCTGTTTGCCGTGCGGGGTTACGCCCTGCGCCACGGTGAACTTTGGATTCGCCGCCCCTTTTGGTGGACGCGAATTCCGCTGGACGGCCTGAGGTCGGCGCGGGTGGATCCGGACGCGTTGCGAGGGGCGGTGCGGTTGTGGGGCATGGGCGGGTTTTTGGCGATCGTTGGCTGGTTTTACAGCAAGCGCCTGGGCCGGTTTCGGGCCTGGGTGACGGATTCGAGCCGCTGCGTGGTGTTGGAGTGGGACGGTCGAACGGTGGTGATCAGCCCCGCGGATCCGGCGGCGTTCGTTCGTGCGCTGGGTTTTGAACCCGAACCGGTGCGACGGCAACTCTGATGGCGGGACGCAAGGCATTCTTGTTGCGGGTGGACCCCGAGCTGTTGCGGGAGCTTGAAGCTTGGGCCCAGCAGGAGTTGCGCAGCCTCAACGGTCAGATCGAGTATTTGTTGCGGCAGGCAGTCCAGCAGCGGCGTCGGCGCCTGCTGCGACAACAGGGAACCTCGACCGAGCCATCATCGACACCGTCGGAACCGTCCTCAGGACCGCAGTAGTGGTCCCGGCTGCGGTTCGGCCACCGGGTGGATCGGGGGCTTTGTTGGGGGCTTGCCGGAGTGGCAGGGTCGGAAGGCTGTCCGCCGGGGCCCTCGTCATGTGCCGGGGACGGGCGTTAGGAGCCGGACCGGGCCGAACAGTCCGGATCGCATCAGTGGGGTGTCCGGCCCGAACTTGCGGATGTTGGTGCGGGTGCGACGTTGCTCCGGCGGCAGGCCGGCATCGCCGATGAGTCGGTTGGGCCAGAAATTCACCACTTCAATGGTCAGCCGGTTCTCGCCATTTCTCAGGGCGGGGCTCAGTGGCACCCGGAAGGGGGGCGTCCAGACGATGCCGCAGGAGACGCCGTTGAGATGGACCTCGGCCAGTTCACGCAGGTCGCCCAGGTCCAGCCAGACTTCGGCGGGCGGATTGTTGGTGAGATCCTGCGGCGGCCAATGGAATGTGACCTCGTATCGGGCCGTGCCGGAGTAGTGGCGAATGTCCGGGTGCGGGTGTTCCGTCCAGCTGATGAGCCGGTCCAGACGCACCTCGGTCAGGCTGGACCATGCGGGATCGAACCGGAGCCTCCAGGGCCCCTGGATTTCTTGAACCGGCCGGTAACTTGGGAAATTGGGTTGGCCCGTGGGCGGGTGCATTGTTGCGGGGTGGCGGAAGATGACGAACCAGGAACCACAGGGGGCGAACTCGAGGGGGAGGGAAACGCGGGAACCTTCGAGCTGGTAATCGCGGGCGAGGCGGCGCTGGCCTGTGACGGGGTCCCACAATTCCGGTGCCCTTTCCTGGACGCGGAATGTGGCGCGGACCCGTGTGGCGTTGGTGCCCCGGTGGGCGACGAAGTAGATGTCTGCGCCGTCGGTACGGCGGTGGATGTAATCCAGGTCGGCAGGGCCGGCACCCGGAAGCGGGGTCCACTCAAAGTCGGGTGGAACACCGAGTTCCCTGAGAACGTCCCGGGCTCCGCGGTCGGCGATGATTCGTCGCGGCATGGGCCCCTGCGCGGTCAGGCGCGGTGGTGGTGCGCCGGTGGGCCCCCACAGGGCTTCCACCAGGGCGTGAAATTCCGCGTCGCAACGGGGGTAATCAGTGAGGGTGCCGGGGCTGCGGGGGCGTTGTCCCACGACAATGGCGCCCTGGTCCACGAAGGTTTTGAGCCGGCGCAGCACCGGGAGTGAGATCACGCCAAGGTCGCGGAGGGCCAGGACGCGATAGCTCATGCCGTCGGGCAGGACAAACCGACCGTTGCGGAACTCCATGCGTTCGATCAGGACCTCTGCGGTGACCACGTCGTAGTCGTAGCCCGGCAGGATGCCTGCAGGATCGCTGCTCTTCAGCTGGGCGAAGTTGGGGACATGATCGCCGTAGTAGAAGGCCACGTCGGCGACGAACAGGCCCTGTTGGAGGAGGAACTGGCATCGGTTGATGTAGTCGAAGAACGGCCGTCCCTTGTTCCACCAGGTGACCAACGGGTTGAGGTGGGTGCCGGCGAAATACTGCTGGCCCGGCACGCCCTCGCTTTCGGGGGAACAGACGAAGGCGTGCCACACCAGGAGATTCATGCCCTCGGTGCAGGCTTTGTCGAAAGAGGGCTTGAGGTTGTCCCACAAGGTCTCCTGCCAGTGGGGTCCGATGGTGGTGAATCCCTCCGCCAGCACCAGTTTGCGGCCGTAGGTGTGGGCGGCCGAGGCGGGTTGTTTGACGAAGAACCGGTTTGCGTCGCCCACCCGGTGGCGCCATGACCAGGCCCAGAACTCGCTCATGGGCGCGTCGTTGAATCCGAGGCACTGTTGGGCGTCGATGGGGACGGCATGCGGTCCGCCGCTTTCCGGGTGGATGAGCATGCCGTGTCGGTGGGCTCCGTCGCGGAACAGCCGATAATGATGGTCGATGGCCAGGTCACCGAAGGTACGACGGAAGTCGTTGAGGAAGCGGTTGCTTTCCTCGCGGCTGTTGACGATGCGGCCGGCCAGGACGGGCAGCCATGGTTTGAGGTCGTAGCCGCGGCGTCGTTGGAACTCCCGGGGCAGGGTGGGTGTCCAGTTGGCCACCTCCACCTCCCAACTGTCGGTGTGGAGGTATTTGAGGGTGCGACCGACGTGCGGGCCGGCGTATTCGATGAGTTTTTCCACCACGGCGTCCCAATAGCGGCGGAACGCGCCGTCGTCGAAGGGGTCGATCGCGTAACCGTCCCAGCCCTCGCTGCAGGTGGAGACGTAGCAGTGGTCGTTGAGGGTGTAGCCCAGGCGGAGGATCTCCCAGTCGCCCTCGGGCACGTCCCATTCCAGATGCCCGTCGGGGCTCATGTGGTGACTGATATCCAGCACGGTTTCTGCGCGCAGATCCTCCTCGCCGGGATGTTCCGGCCATTCTTCGAAGAGGGGCCTCGAATCGGGGGCCGAGAAGGGTTCCAGAGTGCGGTGCATGGCCTTTTGGGCCCAGTTTTTCAGGGGACGCGAGCGACCTCTGGCGGGCGGGAGAATGCCCTGGTTACCTTCCAGCCAGAGCTCGGCCACTTGAACATTGCGGCTTGCGTCCGGGAACCGCGGATCGCGGGATCGCAGGAAAACCACCCGGACGGCCCGGACACGGGCGGTTGGGAATTCGACGCGGGTGACGCCCTGTCGGGCGGCCCGGAAACGGCGCAGGAGCCGGAACTCGCGGCCGTCTTCAGAGAGCCAGAGTTCGGCTTCGCGCGGTCCGTAATCGGGTCGGGGGATCAGGCCGACTGCATGGATTTCTTTGGGCGTTGGCAATCGCAATTCGAGCCATTCGGGTTGATCCGGTCTGGGGCCGTCACCGGGGTTTTTTCCATCGGACACCCACCAGGTCTGCTCGTCGCCATCCAGGGCCTGGTGCGGGGGATGGGGCTCCTGATGTGAGCTGGCGTGGATTTCGGGGGCGGCCTCGTCCCGGGCTGGCCCCGGCTTTAAGGGATACGCCAGGACGTAGAGGTCGCGGTAGAATCCGTCGCGGGCCTCGGGCCGTGGGAGGGCCAATACGGCCCGGGTGGGTCCGTGGACGCGGGTGAAGGTCCAAACCAGTTTTTTGGGGGCGTCTTCGGGCGGGACCATCGGGCCGCCGAGGTTCCATCCGCTCTGGATGTTGAGACTGATTTCGAGTCCCAGCCGGGCGGCCTCGTCGAGCGTGTGCCGATAAAGTTTCAGCCATTCGGGGGAGAGGAAGGTGGCGCCGTGGGGCACGCGCTGGTTGCCGTCCTGATTGGAACCGTCGGCGTCACAAAGAATAGCCCCTCCGAAGCCCTTGGCTTTCATTTCCTCCAGGTCACGCGTGATGGCTTCGGCCGTAACGTTGCCGTTCAACCACCACCAGTAGGCTCGCAGCCGTGCTTCGGGTGGTGGCGACTCAAAGCCGCTTTCCAGCGGGTCGGCCCCTGCCCGGATCTCGTGCGGGCCGAGGAGTGGCGCGATTGCAAGGAGGCCATGAAGCAACCGGGTCATGATCCCCGGGATGGCCCGGATGGAAAGGGCGGCTTGCACGAAGCGATTGGGTCCCCTCGGGACAGGGGTTGGAACCGTTTGGGCAATTCGTTGGACCTTGGGCAACCTCATGGCAGAGTTTTCACAGCCGTCAGCGATCGAACTCCAGGTGGTATTGGATCCGGTAAAAGCGCGCCTCGGTCAGGCGCGGAAAGACAACTTCCCAAACCTCGGCCGCGCCCGTAAAGCCGATTCGCCTCTGGCGGATCGGGCTGACCGGGCTCCAGCCCCGGAGGTCGGTGGATTGGAGGAAAGTTTCAGTCAGACCGATCGGGGCGGGGTGGCGGAAAATCGTCCAACTCACCTCGGTTGCGTTGTAGCCGCCGGGGCCCCAGCCGGCGGTGCCCGAGCCTGGATTGAGAGGATCCGTGCCGGTGGCGAATTCCCACAGATTGGGCAGTTGATCCTGGTCCGGGTCGGCTTGTGGATCTACCTGTTCGGGTTGTTCCAACCGGTCGGATGGAAACCGGGTTAGCACCCAGTGACCGTAGGTGCCGGCGCGAGCGCGTTCGACGAAAACCAGCTCGGCAACCTGGACGTTTCGGGGCTGGTTGGTGTTCCCCCGGTCATAAGCCCCCAGGAGGAGCCACAGCGCATTGGTCGCGACCTCGGGAGGGTGCAAGGTGACCTGGAGGGGTGCGTCAGGCGGGACGGGCCCTTCATAGACCAACCGGCCACCGGGAGGTGGATTGCTTCCGGGCAACGGCTCCGGGACATCTAGGAGCAGCCGGACGTAACTGGGTCCGTAGCCGCCGTTGTCGGTCCGGGGCCACAGAGTGGCTCCGGAGAGGGCCACCATACGATCCCAACTCACCCACAACCATTCGGCCCGGTTGGTGGGCCCGTAGAGCGAAACCCAGAAAGTATCCTGGCGCCCGTCCAGGACACGATCGAAGGTGTAACTGCCCTGGGTGGAGGAAGCCGCGCCCCGGCTGGGCGGAACGGGGTAGGGTGGATACGGATCGCTTTGTGGAAGGTTCACTTCCATGGTCCGGAGCTGTCCGTCCCGGCCCGGCCAGGTAAGCCGGCCGAACCTGCCGTCCGTCTGCCATTGGACCTGCGCGGCGTGTTGTTCCAGCTCCGCAGCCGTTTGCGCAGGGAACCAAATGGCCCACCGAACGCCGGCGGGTGCCTGGGGTAGAAAACGCAGTTGATCCTCGGCCGCCCCCAATATGTTGTAGCCACTGGCGGCCCGGTATTCGAACCAGCCCGCCGGACCTGCAACCACGCCGTGGCGGTCATCCACACAAACCCAGCGGTTGGTGATCTGGATTACCGTTCCTGAGCGGTTGGTGATCCATGCTCGGCCGCCGCTCCACGTGAGACCCCGAACCCCGCCGGTGAGCGGGTCGTTTTCGATCCCACCGATGAACGCTGCCGGGTCCGCGGTTGCCGGGGCACCGGTCGGATACGGCACCTCGATCAGGGCAAACGTGTGGCCGTCGCAAAACACCTGTGCCAGGGTCCAGCCGGCGGTGCCGTTGGTCAGCGCCAGGGTGGCTTGGAATCCGCCGGAGAACGTCTGCAGCTCCCGTAACGCGGCGTCCGTGGGCGGGCCGAGTTGACCCAGGCCAAGAATCCCCGGCAACCGGGGTGTGGTGAGAAAGGCCTCCTCGGGAATGGACCGCGCCGCCGGTTCAATCACGGCCATGACACGGCCCGGTTTATAACTGATCGAGAATGAGCCGCGGTCGGATCGGAGATGAATGACGCGAACGTCGGGCAGGTGAAGGAACGAGGGGCCGGGCGGTTCGATGGGCCCGGTGGGGTGGGCATTGACCCGAGTATGAAGCCAGGCAATGGCGGTGCGGCGGGCCTCCACGGCTTCCCGGTAAAACCCGCCCCCACTGGGGCCGACAAACGTGCCATCGCCGTTCACCATTTGCCGGTGTCGCACCAGCCGGGCGACCTGCTCGTGGGCCCACCGGGCCAGGGGGTCATTGAAATGGGTGGCCAACCAGGCCAGGTAACTGTTGTGCTCGAAGTCGTGCAGTTCCCAGTCCAGTCCGGCCGGATAGGCAAAGTCACTCGAGTCGAGCAACAGCGGCGCCAGTATGCGGTTCCAGACCTCGAGCACATTATGTTCGGCAAATGGTTCCAGTTCTGCTGCGACGGCCGGGTTGGCCAGTCGTGCCATCAGCAGAGAATCTCCCAGGGACATACCACCCACCATTTGGTAGGTGGGATGGAAGAACCCGTGGTTTTCGAGTGCGTAGCTCGGATACAACGTCGTGGTGGTAATCCACGGGGCCAAGGGGTCGCCGGCCGAATCCGCCACGGTGTAGGTGTTCACCAGGTAGCGTTTGGCCGCATCCAACCACGCCGGGGCGTTGGAATGACCGCTCAACCACGCGGCACCCAGGGTCAGGATATTGCTGTTCCATCCGTTTTCCTCGGACTTGGTGTCGCCGATGTAGCCGGAGGCCGGCGGGATGGCGGCGCGGTAGTTGCATTCGTCAGCCACAACGCGCTGCACCATGGCCACCGTGTTGGAGGGCAACCGGTCCTGCACCAGCAGACAGGCCAGGCCCATGGACCCGGCCCAGAGGGCGGTTTGCCAGCCCCGACCCCACCGGCGGCCGTCCCGGCACAGATACGGGCCGGTCACGTGGGTCTGGGCCGCGTATTCGAGTGCCTGCCGCAGCTGGTCCAGACGTCGGACTGTCTCTGGTGCGTCCGGATCGGCGTACACAAGTGTGGCACAAGCCACCGCCACGCCGCAGGACCCGCGAATGCCGCCGTTGCCGCTACTGTTGCCGTCGCCCCAGTAGCCCGTCCCCGGCGGCGCCCCGGCGTGCGTGGCCTGCCGCCAGATCGTTTCCCCGTAGCGCTCGAAATCGCGCAATGCCTCCAGGTAGAGCGGATTCGACACGGCCCGGCCGGGCACGATCAGCAGAGCCAACGCAAGTGCAAGCGGGGCGCGTACCCGGTCGGCGGTGGCCGGGTCCGGCACAGGGCGATGCGGATTCCGATCACTTGCCGGGTCGGCGAAGGCTTTATGCGGCATCGATGGTATGGGCATCGGGTGGTGGAACTGACGGACCGGTCGAGTGGGCGTGGATCAAGCCTGCGTGCCTGAGGACAAAAAGGCCGTCCGGTTCCGGCATGACCATCAGGCTGCCGAACCGGACGGCCCCGGCAATGGGTCTGTACGACCCGGCTCGTGCGTCACAGAGCTCGACGCGAGCGGCCTGCGGCGAGCAGGGCCAAGCCGGTCAGCAGCAGTGCGCCGGTGGTCGGCTCAGGCACGACCGTCAGGGTGAAGGATTGGATCGCGCCGCCGGGGTTGTCCGTGGCGTTGCGGTCGCGGCTAAACCCAATACCGCCGATGGCGGTTTTGGCCGCATCCGGCACATTGACGGTCCCCCGGCTCGTGCCGTTCAGGAAGAACTCGGCGGTCCAGGTGCTTGCCGTGGTATCAAGGACGATCTTGATCTCCACCGGCTGTGAGGGATCCGCCAGGTCGCCGTTGAAGTCAGCCAGACCGCCACTGGTGTTGGGTCCCACGAAGGCCTGTTGATCTGCCGCAGTGGGATTGTTGCGGGTGAGCGCCCACAAGTAGGCGCCATTGTTGGAGTGGCGGACCTGGAAGCTTGTATCTGTCCAGTTCAGGCCTCCCGGCGGTGTGGCCGGCAGGAATCCAAACGCGATCCAGTTCGGTTGATTGTTCAGGATTGTGGCGGTGGCCGTGTAGATCAGCCCGTCTTGTGGCGTGAAGGGCAACCAGGCGGCCTGGCCGTTGGCCGAGCCGGCCACCAAGGTTTGCACGACGCCGTTGTCCAGGAAGACCGATCCGGCCTGCCACGCCACGCCGCTGACGGTCTCCGGTGTGCCGTTCAGTGGCCCGCCGGAGCCGTTGAACTGGTGATTATAGATCGTCAGCTGGGCCGACGCAGTGGCCAGCCCCGCGCCGAGGATCAGGAGTGCGAGTTGTTTTCTCATGGTTTCACGTGTTTCCGACCTTGTCGCATTGCCTTGAGCTGCGCAGCCATCACCGGTTACGTCAAGGCAACCGCAACCGGTAAAACATCGCGGGCCCGGTGTTGGACACGGGCACAACCACCTCAAATCCACCGTCCGAACCCACCCGGCCGGAGGCAACCGGCTCCCATTGACTCAACGGCCGCGTGACATCCGGACTGGCCACCACCGTATAGGAGGCGCCGGCAATTCCCATGGTACCGCGCAGCACCAAACTGCCCCCTTCGAGCCGCACCTGGCCAATGACCGGTTCAGGGGTGGTGCCGGGCACGACCCGCAAGGTCCCGTCGGTCGCCAACGTGCTGGTGTCCCATTGGAGACCCGGGCCGGGTGTGGGAGGTTCGATCCGCTCAAACGCGCCCGCCATGCTGGTGGCCTGGATGAGGGGCAACAGGTCGCCGGCCGCCAGTGCCTGACCCTGCAAGACGAGACGTAGCACACCACCCAATTGCATGTGGCCGGAGACCGAGAGGCGCCCTGCAACGATCCCTCCGTTGGTCTTGCCAACGGTGAGTTCCAGTACGCCCATATTTGTCAGGTTGCCGCTCACCTGGAAGGTTCCCGCACCTGACAGGGTTTGATGCGCAGCCACCGTGAAGGCGGCGTCCGACCGCGCGGTGGCGTCCAGAGCCGCTCCCGGGCCGATCCAGATCGACGCCGTGTTTGGGAGTCCGGCCTCACCCATGAGGATCAACCGACCGGATTCGATCCGCGTCGGACCGCTGTAGGGCTGCGTGGTGGTGAAGGTGAGCGTGGCCCCGCCGTAAGCGCGCAAGGTGAGGCCCACGGTGCGCGTGCCGCCGGCGGTGCTGTCAGCGATCTGCCCGTCGAAGGTCCAGGGCCGATCCGTGGCCACGGTGAGAATTGAATCCCGATTGGTGCTGCTGTTGGCAATCAGGCGCAGGCCGGACGCCTCGTTGCTCAGGCCGGCGACGGTCTGGTTGTAACCGGCCAGGTCGAAGGTCCCGTTGCCCAGCCTGAGGTAAGCCGACGGGCAGAGCGCGTCATCGTTGTCAATGGCCAGGCGACCGCCAACGATCAGGACGTACTGGTAGGTGCTGGCCCGGCCGTCGCCGGCCACCGTCCATACGCCGCCGTCGGTTTTGGCCAGCGCGCCCTGGGGCAGTTGGACGCGGCTGCGCAACAGGCCTGCGCCGTTTCCGCGCATGGCAAACTGGTAGGTGAAGTCCGGCCCTTCCACCGGACCGTCCACTTCCAGCCACGCGCCCGCTTCCTGGGAGAGGAAAATCGTGTTGTTCCCCGCCAGGAGGAGCCGGGCATGCACGGTGTTGGACCCGCTTTCGGCCCAAATGCTGGAGCGCCAGTCGTAGCTGGAGAACCCGTCCGACCAGTTGGTGGAGAAGAGCCGGACGGTGACGTTGGAGTCCACGACCGTTCCGCCCGTCAAACCAAAGATACTACCCAGCAACGGGCCGAAAGGCCGCACCACCACCTGCGTAACCGAGCCGAGCGCCCCGGGCCCAAAGACCAGCGACCCCTGCTCGACGATCACCCGGGCGGCGGCTTCCAGTCCGTTCGTGCCGAGGAGACGGAACGTGCCGGTGTTGCTGCTGATCAAGGTGCCGGACCCGTAGAGCGGTCCTTCGAGGTTCAACGTACCGGTGCGGTTGAACAGCAAGGTGCCCTGGTTGGTGACGGCCCCGCGAGGCAGACTGCCCCGGCTGCCTGCTCCGGAGCCGACCTGAAGGGTGCCGCCGCGGATTTCCGTTGTACCTTCGCCGAGGTGATCCACGTCCAGCGTCAGGGTGCCGCTGCCCTCCTTGATCAGCCGGGTGCGGTTGACCAGGCCGGCCCCACTAAAGGTGGTCAACTGATACTCACCCACGGTGTTGACGCGAATCTCGCTGGGGTTGACCGGAGCCTCGACGTAAACCACCGGCGCGTAGAGACCCGCGTCGTTGAAAAGCACGCGGTCGCCGCCCACAAACGCCGTGTCGGCCTGGCCATCGTTGTTGGAGTCCCAGTTGGCATCGGTGAAGTTCCAGGTCCAGCTCGGCAGTGGCATCCAGACCAGTTGGTTCGGGTTGCGCACCTGTACGGTCACGGGATCGCTGTAGACCACGCCGGCGGCATTGGACACCGCAAGCCGGTAGACCCCGTTGTCAGCCGGGCCGGCTACACTCACGGAGTAAACCTCCCGGGTGGCCCCGGGAATGGGTTGACCGTTTCGTTCCCACTGGTAGTAAAGCGGCGGCTGACCCGAGGCGGCGGCGGAGAGCGTGAAGGACTGGCCCACCGCCAGCGTTTGCGGTTCCGGCTGTGTCACCACCACGGGCAGGGGCGGGGCAAACATCATTCCGTTGGGCGGCCGGGCGATGCTGCTGATCCGAACCTCGTCGATGAGCCCGACAAAATTATTCTGCGAGGGGTTTCGCCCGATGTTGCCGACGACGAAGTCGGTGGGCGCCACGGGCAGATCGTTCAGCATGGTCAACGTGCCGATCAGGTTGGCCTCGGTCCGGCTCGGATCCATGCGCGTCCAGTAAAAGCGGAGATTGTCCGGCGTGTTTTCACTGCCGTTGTAGGTGACGGCGACGTGATACCATTGGCCCTGCTGGATGGCGTCCGGGCCGTCCGTGGGGATGGGCACGAAGAGGTTTTCGATGGGTGCCACGGCCTGGTGGACGTTGATGAACTCGAGGTACACGTAGGAATTGTTGTTGATGACGCCGATGGGGACGATGCGGAACTGGAAGATGCGCCCGCCATTGGCCTCGTCCTCGCCGGTGACGATTTGCATGGGCGCGCCGCGGCCGTTCCCGCCACTGGTTGTCGGTCCGTAGTTCACCGAAGGGTCAAAGTCGATCCGGACCAGGGCCTCGATGGTGAAAGCGCCTGTTACGGGATCGGCGTATGTCAGGCTCACGTTGTCTCCGGTGCCGTTGACCAGGGTGCGCGGCGCTGCGTAGGCGTCGCGATCAGTCCCGGCCGTGGCGTTGGGGCCGCCGTCGTAGGTGGAGAGGGAACCGCCAAAGCCCGGGTACGACACGTTGGTCAGGACGGCTCCGCCCCCCAGCACGCTCAGTTCCAGTCCACCGGGCACCGCATTGGTGACGGGCGGAGCGGGCTCGTCGAAGTGCCAGAGATGCAGCGTGTGCGCGTCGGGGGAATACGGCCCCACGATAATGGCCCGGCACAAGGCCGCCGTCAGGGCCAGGACCGCACAGGTCGCCCCCAACACCCAACTCCTGCCGTCCCGCATCTGCTCGCGCATAACGCCTCTACCGTTCGACATCGCGTTTTCCTCCCTACCTCCCATTGGGACCTGCCTGTGTCGCCCGATGTTGTTAGTGTAAACCAACACCATTTTTACCATCCGCCCTCTCGGAATGCCCATCCCCCGATCGGGGGATGCCCTTTCGCAGGGCCAAGGGCCCGTGGAGACGGGCCCGGGGGTGGCCGGGGCAAGCCGGGTGACGCCATTGTGGGCGGAGGAGGCACTGCCACGCCGGGAACGGGCGGGGCTGCCGCACCGGTCCACGGTCTGCGTTCGAGACTTGGGGTCGCAGCTTCCGGTGCGGGTCACCGCCTGCCATCTGCAGAGTCGGCCCGGCCGGGGACAAGAAAGGATAAAAGATCGGCCAGCTCGTTGACGGTGAGTACCTGTTCCCAACCCTCGGGCATGGCGGATCGGCCCAGCGAACTCATGGACCGCAGAGTCAGCCGCGAGACTGTCAGGGTCTCGCCATCCACGGTGCGAACCCAAACGCCTGCCGGGTTTTCCGAGACCACCGCGCCCAGGAGGTAACCGCGGTCGGCCGTGTCCACCCAACGCAGTTCGGCCCGGCTGGAGATCGTCTGATTCGGCTCGAGGAGGCGTTGGAGCACATAATGCCGGCCCCGCATGGCGGCCGCTTCAAGGTCCGGGCCGAACACCGTGCCCAGTCCCTGATACCGGTGACAGGACGCGCAGTGTTGTTGGAATAAGAGTCGTCCGCGTGCGGGGACGCCCTGGGCGGGCAGGTTGGTTCGCAGCGTCAGCAGGCGCTCAACACGATTGGTTTCGAGCGGGGGGCCAAAGAGTTTTTGGGCCCGGCTGTTTACCGCCAGGGAGGGGTACCGCCGCAGCCAATCCTTCTCCCACGGCCGCAACAGGGAGGGCGGAAACCGCCCTTGCTCCACGGCGTCCAACAGGACCACGGCCGACTCGGGCCGCGCCAACCAGAGACGCCAGGCCACCGGGCGCGCCTCCGGCGCAAGACCGGGCCAGGCCCGGACCCCCAGGGCGGCTGCATCGGTCCCTTGATAAATGCCGAGGGCGACCAGTGCGGCAGCCTGCACCGGGGCCGGTTCAATCGGAAGGAGCCTGGCCGCCAAAACCTCGTGGGTGACCGCATAGGGCAGGGCGGGCAGGAGCCGGATCGCATCGAGCCGGGTGGCTACGGGCAGTCCGCGATTGTCCGCCATCACCAGCGCCCGCTGCCAGGCCGGCTCAAACACATGCGCCGGTGCGTGCCGGGCGAGGGTGTCGCCCCGTTCCTGCAAGCCCTCCTGAAGGGCGCTGAGCAGGCTCAGGGCCAGCTCGACGTCCTCGGTCCGCTGAACGAAGGTGAGCGCCTGCTGAATCCCGGGGGTGTATTGCAAGCGCCCGAGCAACCGGGCCAGATCTTGAAGGAACAGTCGCCCGCCGGGATGACGGGTCAAAACCGGGTCCAGCACGGCCATGGCCATGCAATCGCCCGGTTCGCGGGCCAGACTCAGCAACACCGCCGCGCGGGTGTAAGGGCTTTCCGGCTGACGGCGCACGATGTCGAGTAGCGTCAGCTCGCGACCGGGCACGACGTACCGCGCCGTCAGCAGCGCCAGTTCATATCGCACCCGGGGTGATGGATCGGAACTGAGCCGCCGCAGAGGCACCCAGAGGTTCTCCGGCACGCGTGTGCCGGTATCGGCCATGGACGCCATCCAGCGTACCGCCTGAAGACGCACGCCCGGGTTGGTATCCTGCAACGCACGGCTGAGGATCGCCGGGTGCAACGCATTGAGACCGCCCAGGGCATTTAGCGCTGCCTCGCGCGCCATGGGGTTGCGCGCCACCGCCAGCATGTTGCTCAGAAGGGGGATGGCCGTGCGGTCCTGCCGCTGGTAAATCAAACGGGCGGCCGTTTCCCTTTGCCAGACATTGGAGTGTGCAAGGGCACGCAATACCTCGAGAAGGGGCGCTTCTTCGAGTTGGGGCGCGGGCGGATTCCGGAACTTTTCGGGTACAATCCGGTAAATGCGGCCGCGGTCGGCCCCCCGCTGGTGTCGGGCGCGGTCGTGTGGCTCCGCGGCCGATTCCATGGGCGGGTGAAGGTCAAAGTATTCCCGGTGCAGGTCCACCACATAAAGGGCACCCTCGGGACCGACGGTCAGTTGCATGGGGCGGAACCAGGGGTTGGTGCTGACGAGAAACTCCGAGCGATCCGACGCCGGGCGCAGGGCCATGCGTTCCGGGCCGGTCCCCACCAGTTTGTAACGGCGAATCACGCCGGCGCGTGCATCCGCCACAAACACATCGTTGCTGTACGCGGTGGGAAACAGGGCGCCGCGGTACACCGTCAGGGCGGTCACCTCCGAAAACCACCGTCGCGCAGGGGGTGAGCCCGGACGGTGTGTGGTGACCGGGCCGCCGGATGGAACAGCCGTCAGGGGCTGCTCGGCCAAGGGTCCGGTCAGGTCATGGAGAGCCGGAGGCAGCACGAGCCCCCGGGCCAGGTCCACATGGGGCGTCCGCCACAATTCCTCCAAAACCGGTCGCGCCGGCTGCGCCACCAGTTTGCAACCCTCGGCGTCAAACGCGACGGCGCTGGCGCCGTAACCACTCTCCACCATTGCCACCCCGCTGAGGGGGTCCAGAGCCAGGTCGTGGTCGTCCAGTCCCGCGCTGAGTGCGTCCTGCTCGGGCGAGGGTAGGAGAGTCAAACCCAACCCGCGCGCCGCCGCATGCAACCGGTTGTCCCAGCCCCAAGCCCAGTTGCGGATCCACAGGCCGTTCCCGGCCCGACCCCGCTGCTGTGCGGGCCCCGAATAAATCACCTCTTGAACGTCGGCACGCCCGTCATGGTTGGTGTCCTGGCAAAAAATGACCCGCGAACCGGACGCGACCAGGACGCCGTTGCTCCAGCAGAACAGGGCCGAAGGCGCGGCGATGTTGTCGGCGAAATCGTGGCTGACGTCCATCCGGCCGTCCCCGTCGGTGTCGATGAGAAGTCGGATTCGGCCCAGGTGCGGCGGTGCTTCATCCGGCTCGGGAAACGCCCGATGCTCGGCCACAAAAAGACGGCCGTTGCCGTCGAAGGCCATGGCCACCGGATCAAACACCAGGGGCTCGGCTGCGACCAGTTGGATGCGAAACCCGGGCGCAAGCTGGAACTCCGACTCCAGGGCCGCGGCGTTGGTCGTCTGTGCCCGGGCCCGGGCAGACACTGCAATGCAGAGCAGGCAAACTCCGAGGGCCAGGGATCCCCGCCTCCGCAAACGAGCGCTGGGACGAGCCGTCGCCCGGCCGTTGTCCCCCACCGCGTTTGAGGGGCCGTGGGCCCCGGCTTCAGTTGCCGCTGGCCGGCCCATGAGCCCGACGCGACCGTGCCCGGTCATGGGAGCGGTTCCCTGGGTTGTTGCATGGCGCTTCCGCGCCGGGTTTACCTTGCGAATCCATGCTGTTTCAACCAGGCCGCACAGGCCACCGTCCACGGATGACGGCGGGCAGGATCCCACTCGCGGGTGCCCAGTCCCATCCCGTGCGGGCCCTTCTCGAACAGGTGAAGTTCAAACGGCACGCCCGCGCGCCGGAGGGCTTCCGCAAAGGCCACGCTGTTTTCCGGCGGGACACCCCGGTCCTCCAACGTGTGCCAGAGGAAACAGGGCGGCGTGTTCGACGTGACATTCCGGTCGTTCGAAAGCGCCCGGGCCAGTTCCTCGGGTGCGTTGGGTCCGAGAAGCTGGTCGCGAGACCCGCGGTGTGCATAGGGACCGCTGAGCTGGATGACCGGATAGCACAAAATCCCGAGATCCGGGCGCGAGCTTTGGCGTTCCACGGGATCGGCGGCGTCGGCACGCCCGTCATCGAAATGTGTGAGCAGGGTTGACGCCAGGTGGCCGCCGGCGGATGAGCCCATAATGCCCACCCGTCGAGGGTCCACACGATACTCCGGCGCATGCGCACGAACCCACCGCACGGCGCGGGCGGCATCCTGCAACATGACCGGGTGCCGATACCCACTTGATCCCAGGCGGTACTTGAGCACAAATCCGGCAATACCCAGCTCGTTCAACCACCTTGCATAGTGACTGCCTTCGTGATCCGCCAGCACGGCATACCCGCCGCCGGGACAGATGACCACCGCAGCGCCGGTCATGCGATCGGGCGGAGGTGGGAACGGGGTCAACGTGGGGACATCCTTCTCCTCCTGACCCAGGGCACCCGGCGGCGTGCCGGGCCAGAGCCGAATGGGTTCCAGAACCTGTGCAAGGCAACCCCAGGTGAAACCGGCCAAAAACAGGAGCAGCGTCGCTTTCATGGCAGGAGCAGCTTAAAGCCGCGCAAATCCCGGCTCAATGTTGGAAAAGAAAGCTGACCGTTACGCGGCGCATCTCAGCCGCTTCCGCGAGGGTGGGGCGTGGACCAGGACCATGAAACCTTTCCAAGTCCATGTTCTGGCTCTCCACCACAACCCACCTCTGACCGCTACACCCCTCGCATCCGCTGCCCGGCTCCCTTCCTGGTGATGGCACATGCCTGTCCATCAACCCGGGAAGCGCCCGCCGAGCGCTTCCTCAATGAGGTGAACCCAGACTTCCGCCGGTCGAAACCCGGACCGCAACGCTCCGGCACCTCCGGCCCAGGACCGTCTAGCGAACCGCCCGTCGGCCAAAGCCGAAGCACACCCGCGCGCTTCCGGGTCTCTAAAAGGCCGGCGCGGAGGCGGGGCAATGCGGGCCCCGCCCCCGCGCAGCTGTGGTTCGGGGGAGGGAGGATGCGCAGTTACGGTGCGATCCGGAACCGTGGCGTCGGGTTTTCCTTCGGCGGCGGCATCGGAATCGGATCATCCACGAAACTGCCCGCGACATCGTCCGAGGTCACCGTGGATGGAGTGCCTCGGGCCGGCGCCGGGGCTGGTGCAACCGTGCTGGAACCCTTTTTCCACTGCATGAGGGCCTCGATCAGCGCTGCGGTTCTTCGGGTAAACTCGCCCCCGTGTTCCATGCTTTGACGGGCTTCAGCCTGACGCCCGGCCAGGGCTAGCTCAAGCACCCGCCCCGCTTCTTTGTGAAACTCCTCGTGTAGGGCGCGGACATTCTGCCAATGCTCGGTCCGCTGGACCTCGTGAGGCAGGCTGTAAAGCCATTTACCGAAGTCGCACTGGTTATCTTTGGACACCTTGGCCGGGTCATGTTCCGAGCGACCGGTTTGGATGGCATCCAAAAGACGCTGTTTCCATGCGCTGTGGGCGGCCATGGCCTTGTTGATCTGTTGTTCCAGCGCGCCCTCCCGGCCGTTTCGCTGGACGATGGGTGCTCGGGCACCTCCAGTTACGTGTTGCCGTCTGGCCGGAACAACCGGGGGCTCGGTGACCACGGCGGGCTGACCGGTTTCCGTTCGCCCGGCATCCCCACCGACCAACGCCTGCAACTGCAGGACCACTTCGCGCAGTGCATCGGCCTGCGATTGCAGCTCTCGTGCGGCCGCGGCGCTTTGTTCTGCGGCGGCGGCGTTGGCCTGGGTGACTTTATCCATTTGGCTGACGGCGGAGTTGATCTGGCCGATGCCCTGGCTTTGTTCCTGGGAGGCGGCGGCGATTTCGGCCACCAGCTCGTCGACCTGCCGGGCCTTGCCCAGGATGTCCTGCAGGTGTTGGGCGACCCGCTGGCTGATGTCGGCGCCGGCCCGGCTTTTGGCCACGGAGTTTTCGATTTTTTCGGCGGTTTCGCGGGCGGCGGCGGCGGCGCGCTGGGCCAGGGCCCGGACCTCGTCAGCCACGACGGCGAAGCCCATGCCGGCTTCGCCGGCGCGGGCGGCTTCGACGGCGGCGTTGAGGGCCAGGAGGTTGGTTTGGAAGGCGATTTCGTCGATGGTTTTGATGATTTTGGAGATTTCGGTGCTGGCGGTTTGGATGTCGTCCATGGCGCGGGTGAGTTGGGTCATTTCGGTCTGGCCGGCTTCGACGGCGGTGCGGGTTTGGGAGGCGAGGGAGCGGGCCTGTTGGGCGTTGGCGGCGTTGCGCTGGGTCATGGCGGTCAGTTCCTCCAGGGAAGCGCTGGTTTCCTCCAGCGAAGCCGCCTGCTCACTGGCACCCTGCGCCAGGGATTGACTGGTGGAGGTGACCTGGCCGGCTGCGGCTGCGACCTGCTCGGAGCTTTCCTCGAGACCAGTCACGACGGGGCGGAGGAGTCGTGCGATGGAACGGTTTGTGTACCAGCCCACCAAAGCCGCAGCCACGGTAATTAGAGCGGACACGCTCACCGTAACCCCAAAACCCAGGCGGGCGACAGCAGTGGCCCCGGCTATTTGCTGACTCGCATCATTTTGGTTGTTTTGCAACAATTCGGCCAGGGCAGCCAGGTAGCGCTCCTGCGCGGGTTGGAGTTGTTCAAGGAATCTCTCCATGGCCTCTTGCGTTTTCCCCTGGCGGCTGAGTTCGAAGACCCGGCCTCGTTCTTCCCGGAATCGTTCCCTGGCGTCCAACACCTTTCGGTATAGCTCACGCTCTTCTTGCGTGTTGAGAAGCATTTCCAGGGCGTTCAAGCGCTCGTTTATGGTATTGGCCGATTGAGCCACCGCAGCTTCAAGGTTCTGCTTGGTGCTCAGGTCTCTGGCTTGGATATGGCCCAGAACTGCTTTCTGGACATCGGTGACGTTGAGTATGTAGACCTCCAGGGCTTTGGCGGTCGATGGGAGCTGGACTTTGGTGATGTCCGTCAGCGAGGAGCGGATTTGGAAGAATGCGCACCCCAGGATCCCTGCGAGGATCAGGAGCAACACCACCACAGTGGAGAACGAGGCGGTGAGGCGTTTGCCCAGGGTCCACCCGGCGTGCGCTTTGTGTGGGAGAACTGTTTTCATATTGGACCATCCTCCTCTTTGTCTCATTTGACTTTTGTCGAATCCGATCTTCACATCGGCGAGTGGGTTCGGCAGGTCTGGTGGTCAGGCGGTACTCTTTTGCCTCGTCAGGGCGTCATGGGGATCTGCCCCACGCTGCTTCCTTCCAGGACGATCTTCTTTGTATCCAGGAGTGTGACGACGCGTTTGTCGAATTTGGCCATGGCCAGGAGGCCATCGGTTAACAGGCCGGTGCCAAACTCGGGGGGCGGTTCCAAATCGCGTGCATGGATTTGGACGACCGCCTCCACCGCGTCCACGATCATACCCATCAGGACCTGTTGCCCGGCTGCCGGGGCCACCTGAACGACGATAATGCAGGTCAGATCGGTTACCTCGGTTTCCGGCATGCCGAATCGCAGTCGCAGGTCACTGATGGGAATGATTTTGCCGCGAAGGTTGATCACGCCCTTGATATGGTGCGGCATTTGGGGGACCGGGGTGATGTCGGTGTGGCGGATGATCTCCCGCACGTCCAGCACGGGGATGGCGTACCATTCGTTGGCCAGGCGGAAGGTCAGGTATTTGCCGGCCAGGTGTTCGAGCTTTTGTTCTCGGGCTTCCACGGTTGTGTTCATGGTTTGGGATGGATGGATGTTGGGTTAATTCCAGGACCGCGCGGTGCCGGGGGCTTGGGGACGGACCAGGGCGTCGACGTTGAGGATGAGGCCTACGCGGCCGTCACCAAGGACGGCTCCGCCGGCGAGCATGGGATTCTCGCGGAGCGCAGCCCCGAGGCTCTTGATGACGACCTCCTGTTTGCCCAGCAATTGGTCCACCAACAGGCAGCTGACGTGGGGACCGGACTCCACCACGACCACGATGCCCCGGGTGGGGTCCGTGCAGCCGTTGGGTTCGCCGAAGAGGGCATGGAGACGCACCAGCGGGGTGAGCTTGCCGCGGACATTGATCATCTCGCCGCGCTGTTGGACGGTGGCGATCATTTCGGGGCGCGGACGGAGGGACTCACGGACGGTCAGGGTGGGGATGATGTAGCGTTTGTCGCCCACGCTGACGATCAGGCCATCAATGATGGCCAGCGTGAGGGGCAGGTAGATGGTGAACGTGGTGCCCTGGCCGGGCCGGGTCTCGATTTCGATTTTGCCCCTGAGCTTTTCGATGTTTTTGCGCACGACGTCCATCCCCACGCCGCGCCCGGAGATTTCCGTGACCTGCTCGGCGGTCGAAAAACCGGGCGCGAAGATCAGTTCGTACGCTTCCTTGTCGGTCAGGGTTTGGTCCGGTCTTAGGAGTCCTTTGGCCCGTGCCTTTTCAAGAATCCTGTCCTTATTCAAGCCGCGGCCGTCGTCCTCGATTTGGATGACGATGTTGCCGCCCTGATGAAAGGCCCGCAGATGGATGGTCCCCTGGGCGGGTTTACCGGCTGCGGTGCGGACTTCGGGCGGCTCAATGCCGTGGTCCACGGCGTTGCGGATCATGTGGACCAGGGGGTCGTAGAGGGCCTCGACGATATTGCGGTCCAGCTCGGTATCCTCGCCGCTGAGGCAAAGTTGGACCTGTTTGCTTTGCCGGGTGGCCAGGTCGCGGACCAGGCGATGCATTTTTTGGAAGGTGGCGCGGATGGGGACCATGCGGAGGGACATGGCCGTGCGCTGGAGTTCGCTGGTGATGCGTCGGAGCTGGGCGAGGTTGCGGGCGAGGGTCCGGGATGCCGTGGCCTGGAGCTGGGGATCCTGGACGACCATGGACTCGGCTATGACCAGTTCACCGACGAGGTCAATCAGGGTGTCCAGTTTCAGGGTATCCACCTTGACGTACCCGGTAGCCGAGGCGGAGAGACCCTGGGCGGCAGGGCGGGGTCCGGATTGACCCGGGGCGGTGGGGGCGGTGGAGATCGCGGGCTCGGCCGGACCCGAAGCCATGCCGGGAGCCGGTGACGCCGGGGCTGAACCACTGCCGGTCACAGGTGTGGCGGTTTCCGGGGCGACCGCAGGCGCGGTCGCAGAAGGGGCGGGGTTGGCCGCGGGGTCCTCTAGATGCGCGGGAGCGGGTTGTTGCAACAGGGCGCGGACCTTGCGGATGATGCCGCGGATGGGGACGACGATGGGACTGGCATGAGCCAGGTCGTCCAATCGTGCCGTGATTTCCTGTACGAAGGCTTTGAGTGCGTCGCCGCCTTCGAGGATGAGTTCGATGGCGTGGCGGTCCAGCACGAGGTCGTCGCGGCGGGCGGCGTCCAGGAGCGATTCCAGTTCATGGGCCAGTTCCTTGACGGGCTGAAGATCGAGGAAGCCGGCACCGCCCTTGAAGGTATGGAATGCCCGGAAAATGGCGTTCAAGGTGTCACGATCCCTGGGGTTTTCTTCCAGGACGAGGACCCCTTGTTCGATGTTTTGCAGGTGCTCGGCTGATTCGGCCAGGAATTCACGGAGCAGGCCGGCGTCGGCCTCCGGACCCAATTGGAGGACCGGTTCTGACTCCTGCGGTGCTTTTGCTTCTGCTGCAGCAGCCGTGCGCGGGTTGGAGTTGGTGGTTTTGCTGAGGGGGCCGGGCCCGGGAGAGGGTTCAGGATTCGTGGGAGACGGGGCGGTTTCGGTCTCGGATGGGTTCAGGACCCCTTGGAGTTTTTCGGCCCATTGATGGAACCAGTTGGCGGTTTCCGGGTTGAACAGGCCGCCCTGCGCAAAAACCAGTTCGATCTGGCGCGTAGCATCCTCGACGGCGGCTCGAAAGGCATCCGGGGCGCCCCCGGCTTGGACCAGGTCACGTGCCTCCATGAGCAGGCTGTTGAGGGGCAGGAGTCCGTCGTCGGACCCCGGACGAACGAAGGCGGCTTCAAAGGCCAGCTTGTGACCGAGCTGTATCCATGGGGGGCCGGTCGGTTCGCGATGTTGGGACGAGGATGAAACGGGAGTTTCCATGGCACGGACTGGATTAACAAGCTTTGCAGGGCACGGGATGTTGAGGCCTGACCGTCGTCTCACCGGGTCGGAGCCTAGCCGCCAAGTCAGAGTGGCCGTGCAACAAGTGCCAACCGGGAAAGTTTTTCCGCGTTGGACTCGCCGTGACGGGCAAGTTTATCCTGGTTGGAGCCATGGTTGAGCGAATGAGTTCCTGGCGGTTGCCATGCACGTCAGTCTGCCCAGGGGTTCACGATCATGGTGACGAAGAGTTCGACGCCCTGCCCTCGGAACGCCATGCGTTCCATACCACCGACCGGGCCTGAATCGGGGGTTGGCTCAGCGACGCAGCTGACTTTTGGGGGCTCGATTTTGCAGTCGAGCCCTGCGTCACAGAGATTGGATTTAAAATTGCCGGTGACGATGTTCAGCAGCTCGCCGATGGTGTCGGAGAGGGTGTAAAGGTCCTGGAGGTCCTCGGGCTTGATCCCGAGAACGGCTGCGGCCACCCGGCGTGCGACGGGGAGGGCCATGCGAAGTTCTACGCGACCCTCGGCCTTTCCGGAGAAGCCGATGCTACCGCAGATGTGCTCTCCTTTCAGCGGCGGAACCGAGCGCGGATGGACGCTTTTGAGTTCGATGGCGGCCATGGTCTTGAAGGTCTTGAGGATGGCCGTGGTCAATGGCACGCCCATGGCCAGGAGCAGCGCGCAGCCCACCCCGGTTCGCATCAGTGCCGCTTCCACGCTTTCGATGGTGAATTCCTCGTCGCTGGTGGCCCGTGGATTGGCCACGCGCAGGAGGCGCACGGTAAGCTCGGGGTCGGCTGTGACGACCCGTGCGATGGCCTCCAGGTCGGCGTCCTGTTTGGCCAGAAGCTGTGTCAGGCGCGTGACGCTGTCGGGGATGGGTTCCAGGCCGTAACGAGCGGCCAGTTCCTTGTAGTCCAATGAGCTTGCCATGGGAGTGCCTCAGGATGCGGGTGCGGTTGCACCGGGTTTGGGTTGAAGGGAGATGATGCGCGAGACCTTGCCGATCAGCTGGTCTTCCTTGAAGGGTTTGACCAGGTAGTCCCGGGCGCCCAGACGGGCAATGTGCATGACGTTCTCCCGGCCGGATTCGGCGGTGAGCATGACGACCGGGATGTGTTTGAGCTCGGGGTTTTCCTTGAGCCTGGTGAGCATGGTCACGCCGTCCATGACGGGCATGGTCACGTCCAGGATGATCAGGTCCGGTTTCTCCCGGGCGGCCGTGGCCAAACCTTCCTCGCCGTTGCCGGCTTCGAGCACGACGGCGTCATAGGGGCGGAACGCCTTGGCCACGAGCATCCGGATGGTTTTGCTATCGTCGACGCTGAGGATTTTGATGGGCATAAGCGATTCGTGTGCTGATGGCTAGCCTTCCTTGAGATGAACCTCCACCTGCAGGGGCTGACCTGAGGCGGTCAGGTCGAGGAGGTTGCGTTGGACGTCAGGTAAAACCTCGATTTCGTAGGATGATCCGCGGATGATGGTGGGGGTGCTGACGGCGCAGACCAGGCCGCGGTCGCAAAGAGCGGATTTCAGTCCGCCGGCCAGCATGTTGGTCAGTTCACCGGTTACATCGTTGACTGCGGATTCCTCGAGCGGGTCTGCGGGTTCCATGCCCAGCATTTGGCGGGTGATTTGTTCGGCCAGCCCGATTGGCATGTGAAGGTAGACGGCGCCTGTGATGTTTTCGCCGCCCAACCCCACCACCCCGGTGATGCGCTCCTCGGTGGCCAAGCCGTTGGGTCCGGGCGCGGGCTGAACCTCCAGGGACGCCATCGTGTTGAAGACGTCCCTGGCGTGCTGTTGGAGGAAGGCCCTCAGGTCGAATTGTTCGAGGATCGAGCTCATATTCCGTTCACACGTTTTGCGCGGGTTCGCATGCTGGTTTTGCTGCGGGGGTCGTGGCGCCTCCGCCACCCGGCACCCTGGGTTGGGCGACGGCTTTGAGGATTGCCTCAGGGATTTGTGACAGAGGCAGCACATGATCCACCGCACCGAGCTTTATCGCAGCACGCGGCATGCCAAATACCACGCAGGTTTCTTCATTTTGGGCGATGGTGATGCCACCGGCCCGTTTGATGGCGAGCATGCCCTCGGCGCCGTCGGAGCCCATGCCGGTCAAGAGGACTGCGGTGATGTGGCGGCCGACGGCGGTGGCTGCGGACCGGAAGAGGTGGTCCACGGCCGGCCGTGTATGATGCAGGGGCGGGGCCTGATCGAGCCGGATTCTGAGCTGACCGGCGGTTTGGGTGAGGTACATGTGGTAATCGCCGGGTGCAACCAGGGCGGAACCGGGTCGGGGCACGTCATTCTGGGCTGCTTCCCGGACGGGGAAGGCGCAGCATTGGGAGAGTCGGTCGGCGAAGGCTTTGGAGAACACCGGGGGGATGTGTTGGACGATGAGGATGGGCGGAAGACCGGCGGGCAGGCGGGTTAGGATTTCGCGGATGGCCTCTGTGCCGCCCGTGGAGGCGCCGATCAGGATGACATGCCAGGGGTGGACTGGCGTGGAGCTGATTGCGGTGAGTCGGGAGATCCCCCTGGCCGGGCCTGATGAGGAAGGCGGGGGAGCAGGACGGATGCGCGCCTGGGCGGCGGCTTTGACCCTCTGGATGAGCTGCGGACCCAGGTTGCCGATGGACCAGGCCGAGCCCGGTTTGCCGAGAACGTCCACTGCACCGGCTTCCAAGGCGGCGAGGGCTGCTTCGGATCCGGTTTGGGTGAGGGAGCTGACCACGACGACCGGCAGGGGATAGTGCTGCTGAAGGATGCGCAGGAAGGTAAGGCCGTCCATGCGCGGCATTTCGATGTCCAGGGTGAGGACGTCGGGTTTGAGCTGGAGGATTTTCTCCCGGGCCACATAGGGGTCGGAGGCGGTTCCCACCACTTCGATTTCCGGGTCCTGTGCGAGTGCATCGGCCAGGGCCTTTCGGACCACGGCGGAATCGTCCACGACAAGGACGCGAATGGGTTTTGTGGTTGGGTGGGTCATGGCTTCAGGGATGCTTCGACTGTGATGAGATGCTCGGCCAGCTCTGCCATCAGGGTTGCGATCCGGCTTTCTCCCAACCCCCATTGGGTGGCGGAATCCGGGTCGACGCGGTTGGCCAGGGCGTGCCAACCGGCGTTGGCCCCGGCTGCGTGGGCCAGGCAGTCGGCCAGATGCACGACGGCACAGAGGGGCGGTTGACAGGCATGACAGGGCTGGTGGTGGCGTGCCACGGCATGCACCAGGGGATCGGGTAATTGCCATTGCTCCAGCAGGGCGGCGCCGACCTCGGCGTGGTCGGTGCCCAGGGTCTGGCGTTCGGCCTCGCTCCATGGGGTTCCCTGAACCTCAATGGCATGGCGGATGGAGCTGCAGGTCGCTTCGTCCATGACCTGGGCCAGCAGGATCTTGCCGATGTCGTGCAGCAGCCCTGCGGTGAAGGAGAGGTCTGCGGAAAGCGTGCCGCAGGGGCTTTGCTCTGCCAACAACTCCGCGGCTCGGGCTGAGGCGACGGAATGACGCCACAGGGTTCGGGGTTCGATGGCGTAGGCGGGCACGGCAACTCCGAGCGCGTCGCCCACGGCGATTTGCAGGGCCAATTCGTGCAAGCGCCGGTAACCGAGGAGGAACAGTGCCTGGTCCACCGAGGCAACTTTTTCCGACAGACCGACCTCGGCGGAGTTGCAAAGGCGCAGGAGCCGGGCGGTGAGGGCCGGGTCATGTTTCAGGCAGTGGACGATGCCGGAACCGTCGGCGTCTTCCTGGTTCAAAAGCCGGAGCAACTGAAGGGCGGCCGGGGAGATGGCCGGGAGCTGCCGAACTTTCTGGAGAACTTCGTGAGCGGTCATAGGCGTCGAGGCGGTTGCCCCGGGCTTTGGATGGTGACCTCGCCCGTGGCGATGTTGAGTCGCAAGGTGCGGGAGATGACCCCGCCCACCTCCCAGGCGGAGACGCGGAGAGATTGGGCGGCCAGGACCCGTTGAAGGGCCTGGACGTTGCGTTCGCCGATTCTGAACACGCCTTTCTCGTCCAGCATTTGGGCACCTCCGGCCACTTTGATGACGGCCCTGCCGGCGACGCCGCCGACCCGTGCGAACATCTGGAGCAGGCGCACCACGCCGGTGTCCACAAACAGGCACGGGTTTTGGTGGGCGCGTGCAGGGTCGATGGACGAATCGGGGAGCATTACGTGGAGCAGTCCGCCGACATGCGCCACCGGGTCGTAAAAGGTAACGCCCAGGCATGAGCCCAGCGAATGCGTGACCAGATCGGCGCCAGTGTCGTTTGACGCTGCGGCGTCGGCGACCTTGACGACCACCGTCTTGCGCGGCGGTGCGATGACCCACTGGGTTGGTACAGGCATTAGCTCGAAATGGTTGTGCCGGTGTTGACTTCATGCGGACCGGTGTTGGCCGGGGCACTTGGGCGAAGCACTCCGTGGGGTGTGCGGTCAGGCAGGTTCATAACGGTAGACGCTGGGTTTGAGGGGACGAAGACGCGGGTGCATGCCCAGAACACTTTCCGAATGTCCCACGAACAGATAGCCGCCGGGTCGCAGTTGGCCCACCAGGTTGTTCACCACGGTTTGCTGGACCTGGCGCTCGAAGTAGATCATGACGTTGCGGCAGAAAATCACGTCCATGAGTCCTTGAAACGGATAGGGTGTCTCCAGCAGGTTCCATCGCTGGAATCGCACGCGGCTCTGGATTTCGGGTTTGACGCGCCAATAGCCCTTCCAGGAGCCGATGCCGCGCTGGAAGTACCGGGCCCGCCAGGAGGGATCGGGCAGGCGAAGGTCCTCCTCGGAGTAGATGGCCCTGCGGGCGGTTTCCAGGACGCGGCTGCTGATGTCGGTGGCCTCAACGCGCCAGCGGAAGCCCGGGTGACGTCGCTCATGTTCCGCCAGGATCAGTGCGATGGAATAGGGTTCCTCGCCGGAGGAACAGGCCGCGCTCCAGGCAACGAACTCCCGCACCGGCCGGTGGGGGCCCGCCCATTCTTTGGCCAGGATTTCCCGGGCGAGGAAATCGAAATGGGCCGATTCGCGGAAGAAGTGCGTCACGTTGGTGGTCAGCAGGTCCAGCATGATGCCCCGTTCCTCCTCGGCCCCGGGGCGCCGCAGCAGGGCGCAGTATTCCGAGAGACTGCCCAGGTTCAGCTGCCGGACCCGCTTCAAAAGGCGGTGGACCACCAGCGACCGTTTTTCGGGGCCCAGCGTGATCCCGGCTGCGTCAAACACCCAGCGCCGGATGAACTCGAAGTCCTCCGCGCTCAACGAGTCGGTCGAAATGGCCGACACACCTGCCGAACGAACGCTCTTCATGAACCTCGTTCCCTAATGTCCGGTGCTTGTATCGGCTGTCCCGGGGATTTCTTGAGCGCAATCGTTGAGATGCATGGTTGGATGCCGGAGGCTGCCGCTGTGGAAGCGGTCGGGCGGGTTTGGCGGGAAGGCGCCGCGTCGCACGCCGGGTTGCAGCGGTGGACCGGAGGTGCAGACTTCCGGGGCCGGGCTATCAAAGCCATTGCCCTGGCCGGGCAGATCGCGTATGGTGAAAGCGGTTGCGCGAGTAGCTCAATTGGATAGAGCGTCGGCCTCCGGAGCCGAAGGTTGTGGGTTCGACCCCCGCCTCGCGCACCATTTTTGTTTCAGCAGGGCATTGTGACCGCGCCCGAGGTGGGGTGCGCGGGGTGTGCGGGCCGGCTTTCCGCCTCACGCCGAATCTGGGCCGGCGTTTTTCCGAGCCGCCTTTTCAAAACGGCGCCCAGGTATTCCTGGTGGCGGAACCCGGCTTCCTCGGCCACCTGGGCGATGGGCATGTCCGTTTCCCGCAACAACTGACAGGCGCGCTGGATCCGCACTTCCAAAATGGTCTGGTGCACGGTCCGGCCCAGAAGGGCCCGAAAACGTCGTTGCAACACGCTCCGGGACAGTCCGGCGGCGCGGGCCACGTCGGCCACGCCCAGACCCCGGCACGCCTGTTCCCGGATGATTTGCAGGGCTCGGGCCAATTGCCGGTCGGCCACCGCCAGCACATCGGTGGAACGGCGGGTGACCACGGTCAGGGGCGGGATCAACACCGGCTGGCGGGGCGGGGGTTCACCGCGCATCAGGCGGTCCAGCAAAGCTGCGGCCTCGTAACCCACCCGTTGGTGGGCGGGCCAGATGCTGGACAGCGGAGGATGCGCAATTTCACACAACGCATCGTCGTTGTCCACGCCCACAACCGCGATTTCTTCCGGAACAGCGACGCCGGCTTGCCGGCAGGCCTCGAGGAAGCCGAGTCCCAACTGGTCGCTGCTGACCATGACGCCGGCCGGCTTGGGCAGATTGCGCAGCCACTGGAGCAGCTCCTGCTCAAGCTCGGCCCAGCGGGCGCCGTTACCTTCCAGCCTCGGCCGTTCGTAGACCGACACCGTCCCACCCCATTCGGCCACATATTGACAAAACGCATCCCGTCGGCGCAGGGACCAGTTCTCGCTGTTCAGTCCGTAAAAGCCGAAGTGCTGGAATCCCCGCTGTCGGAGATGGTCGGCCGCCATTCGGGCAATGGCGCGATCATCTACATGGACCAGGGGGATGCCGGCTTCCGGGACAAGGCCCAGGACATCGACAGCCGGCACACCCATGGCCCGAACCGCTTCGGCCAAGGCCGGTGACTGGATGCGGGCAATGACACCGTCGCCCCTCCATTCGCTCAACCAGTGGGGGGGGCGAACTTCCAGCCCGCGGGGTTCATGAAACAGCACCCACTGGCCACGCTCGCGAACATAACGGGCAATACCGCGCAGAATGTCGCGACCGGAGGCGAGCGAGGTTTCCACCAGCAACAGGACCCGACGCGGGGCATTGCCTACGGGTCCTGGGGCGGCCGATTGCACATGCCTTGGGATGGTCCGGTTCATGGGGCTCGGGGGCTCGGCTTTTCTCTTCATGAGAATCTCATGAGCGTTGGCACGGGCATGGACGACCACGGATAAGGCCAACCCCGCGGTGCGCGTCCCTGACCCGGCTCCAAGTTGCTGTGTCCCAGGGGCTCACGTCCAGCTTTTTGCATCGCGCGGGAGCCGGACCCGGGTGCTGCCTGTGTTCCAGTGTGCGGCGTCCTGGATGGGGAGTTCGTCAATGGCCGGCTATGCCGGGGTATGGGCCCGGCCGGATCGTGTGTGCTGCAGGTCGCGTTGGATTGGCATTGTGATCTCGCCCTTGCGGTGTCAAGGTGACGGGCATGGCATTGCCGGAGCATAAGACGAAGATCGTGGCCACTCTCGGCCCCTCCTCGAGCCGGCGGGAGGTTTTGGAGGCGATGATTCGGGCAGGGATGAACGTGGCCCGGATGAATTTCTCCCACGGGGACGCGGATGAGAAGGCCGCCCTGGTGGAGCAGTTGCGGTCGGCGGCTGCGGCTGTGGGCCGGCCGGTGGCAATTTTGGGCGATCTGCCGGGGCCGAAGCTGCGGATCGGCACGTTTCAGCGTGAGCCGGTGGAGCTGGTTGCGGGACAGACCTTCGTGCTGAGCGCCGGCCCCCGCGTGGGGGATCAACACGGGGTGAGCGTGGACTGGCCTGATTTGCCCCGCCTGGTGCGGCCCGGACAATGGATCTATGTGAACGACGGGCTGGTGCAGCTCGAGGTGGAGGAAGTTCGGGGTGTGGAAATCGTGGGCCGGGTCCGGGTCGGGGGAGAGCTGCGATCGCGCAAGGGGTTGAACGTACCGGGCGTGGACCTGGGGCGTGCGGCGTTTACGGAGCAGGACCGGGCCTGTCTGGCCGTGGCCGCACGCCTGGGTATGGAGATGGTGAGCCAGTCGTTCGTACAGCGGGCCGAGGACCTGCGAGCGGTGCGGGCTGCGGCCGGGGCCATGGGGTACCGCCCGATGCTCATTGCCAAAATCGAGCGGGCGCTGGCGCTGGAGCACCTGGATGAGATTTTGGACGAGGCAGACGGTGTGATGGTGGCCCGGGGCGATTTGGGCGTGGAAGTGCCGATCGAGCAAATCGCCCTTGTGCAGAAGCGGATCATCCGCGAGGCCAACCGCCGGGGTAAACCGGTGATCACGGCGACGCAGATGCTCGAATCCATGGTGCACAGCCGGTTGCCCACGCGTGCGGAGGCCACCGACGTGGCCAATGCCATTTGGGATGGCACGGATGCGGTGATGCTCTCGGCGGAGTCGGCGGTCGGGCGTTATCCGGTGGAGGCGGTGGCCATGCTGGCACGCATTGCCACTGCGGTGGAACCTGCAGCTCCTCGCGGCGCCGGGGCAGTCGAGACGTGCTGGAGTCGTGGCTCGGCGGCACCCGATTACCGCGAGGTTGTGGCACGGGCTGTGGCGGAAACCTTCGATTGCACCGGCGCGGTGGCGGTGTTGGTGCCCACCTTGAGTGGCTCCACGGCCCGCAGCGTGGCACGATATCGCTTACCCGGGTGGGTTGTGGCGGTGAGCCCCCACCGGGAGACGTGCCAGCGATTGTTGCTGAGCCGCGGCGTCTGGCCGGAATGGGAGCCCGAGCGGCCGGACGACTGGCGCGAGTACGCGCGGGCCTGGCTTCGGCGTCACGGCCTCCCGGGCAGGGCGATGTTGCTGACCGAGGGACCTTCCCCGGTCAATCCCCGGGCCAATCATCGAATGGAGATCCTCGAACTTGGAGAGGCCGATCCCGGCCCCGGCCAATGAGGCCGGCCGTCGCGAGTGAGGGCAGTAGCGGCGGTGTGCCGACTCAGCCGGCCAATTCCTGCCAGAGCCAGGCACTCATTCGCTGACCACGGGCAAACACGCGGAGATCAAACTTTTCATTGGGCGAATGCGCGTTGTCGTCGGGCAATGCCAGTCCCACCAGGATGGTCTCCGCACGGAGGATTTCGTGGAATTGATTGACGATGGGGATGGAGCCACCCTCCCGCATCAGCACCGGTGTCCGGCCAAACGCCCGTTCCAGGGCACGAAGGGCGGCGCGGGCCCAGGGATGCTCGGGGTCCAGGCGATACGGCCGACAACCGTGCCCCGGAACAAACTCCATCCGGACGCTGCGCGGGCAATGTTTCCGGAGGAAAGCGCGAACGCGCCGGAGGATGACCGCGGGGTTCTGGTTCGGGACCAGGCGCATGGTCACTTTGGCGCGGGCCCAGGCGGGAATGATGGTTTTGCTGCCCTCGCCCTGGTAACCGCTGGTGAGGCCGTTGATTTCGAAGGTGGGTCGGGCCATGCGCTGTTCATTGGGCGTATAGCCCGATTCCCCAAACAGGGCGGGCACGCCGAGGAACTTCCGGTAGGCCCGTTCGCTGAACGGTAACCGGCGCAGCTGCCGTCGTTCCTCGGCGGTGAGGGGTTCAACTTCGTCGTAGAATCCGGGGATGACGACCCGGCCGCGGGCATCGTGGACGCGGCCCAGGAGTTGACAAAGTACCACGGCCGGGTTGTGCACCGAACCTCCGAAGATGCCCGAGTGCAGGTCCCGGTTCGGTCCGTGCAGGGTCAACTCGAACGCTGCGATGCCGCGCAATGCGTAGGTCAGCGCCGGCAGGTCCGGCGCCGGCAGACCCGTGTCCGATACCACCACCGCGTCGCAGGCCAGTTCCTTGCGATGGCGTTGCAGGAAACCCTGGAGGGAACGGCTGCCGACCTCTTCCTCGCCCTCAATCACAAAGGTCAGATCACACGGCAGCTCGGTGCCGGTCCGCAGGTAGGCTTCCACGGCCTTGAGGTGGGCCCAGTGCTGGCCCTTGTTGTCGCTGGCCCCGCGACCGTAAAGGGCGCCATTGCGAACCTCGGGTTCAAAGGGCGGCGTTCGCCACAGCTCCAAGGGTTCGGGGGGCTGAACGTCGTAGTGCCCGTAAACCAGGAAATGCCGCCGACCGCGCCGCCGGCGCGTCCGCGCCACCACAATGGGGTGCTCGGGTGTGGCGTGGACGCGCACCTCAAGTCCCAGGGCCCGGCAATGTGCGGCAAGCCACTCCGCACACCTCTTCATGTCCTTCTTGTGGCGGCTTTGAGCGGAAACACTCGGATGACGTACATATTCGCAGAGTTCCTCCACGAACCGTTGTTGATGACCCTCGAGGTAATCCAAAACAGCCCGCATGCATGGCAGTATCGGGGCGGAAAGGCCGCCGCCAAGCACGAAGTGGACGGACGTGTTGGTCGAACGCCTGGCTGTTGTTGAACCCGGTCTTGTTGCCGGGCGGTGATCAAGAAGGATGGTCGGGACCGCGCTCGCCGGTGCCTGTCCCGGGGCCCTGCGCGGACGTGCAGCAACATGGGCGTGGCGGGCATTGAGAATGGGAGGGTGCCTCACCGCCCATGGGGCTTGGCGTCAGGGCAACGAATCCGTCCGGGATTGCATCCTGGCGGTATCCGGGCGGGTGTTGGATGGCCTGACTGCGGAAGGGCGGTGGGCCACTGCACCTTTATGACACGGGTTGGGCTTTGCAAACCCTGCCGGGTTGTGCTTGATTGGCGCCAGCATCAGGAACGCGCTCACAATGCGGTAGGGCGCGTAGCAGCCGAGCTTTTGAAGGATGCCACGGTGCTTGTTGGGTCGGGCGGCAGCCCCTGGGGGAGCCGACTCCGGCCCGATGCGCGGGGCCGAAAGGCCTCGAAAAAAAACCTTCACGAAAGACAAGGCCGCCCCTGATGCGCAGTGGCGGTTTTTGTTTTTCGCAGGTGTGGAACCTCCTGATGCGTTGACCGATTCGGGAGACGCAGTCATGGATCCTGTCAAGCCCGCGGTGAGGATCGACGCGGCCAATCCCCGCCATCATCTCTGGAACAACCACGGCACCTGGTGGTGTCATCTCACGGTTCATCTTCCGGACCACACCAAGTACCGGTTCCGCACCTCGTTGGAGACCCGGAGCCTGGAGGAGGCTTGCAGGGTGCGCGACTCGTTGCTGGCGCTCCTGGGTGTGCGGCCGCAGGAGAGATGAGCCATGCAGAGAATCCCGAGGGGAATCCGCGCAGCGGATTGGGCGGTGAGGACACGTTTAGGATTGTTTGCACTCACGGACGCAGTTGATGGCGGACAATCCGCCCGACCTTGAGCTCTGCATGGGTTGCACCGGTGGGCGATGAACTTTGCAGGACAGCTGGCCGGGCACGGTGAATCAGTGGGTCCAAAGCATGGGCAACGCGATGGAGAGGTTGATCCGTGCCTTGGGATTGCGAGGCGCCGGGATCCCGGACTGCCGGGCATGACGGGGACGGACCGCCGGGAGCGGAGCCAAGCACAAGAGGTCAGGCTGGCTGGGGCCGTCCGGGTGTACCGTGTCCTGCGCGGTCGGCCCGGCAAACCGGGCAATTGCGCGGCCACGCTGGGCCGCCTGTGGCGGCTTGTGCAGCGCACGACACCGGTCGGACCGTGGTCTCAAAGGGTTCACCGGGCCGGTTGAAGAGGCGGCCCGAGCCCGGAGCGGGTTCACCGACACGGCTGGGCACCGTCATTTGCGGAGCTGTCCATGAAAAATGGTTCCGGGGAGGGAATGATTCGGCGGTGAGTTGAATGGGCGCTGTGGATGTGGGGCGGAGGTGGTGGGTTGAGCTTGCCGGCGCGGGAGGATTGGCAACCATGCGGGGCATGGACGTGAAGGGTATGGCTGGTTGGATGAACCGGCGCGGTGACAGATTGCTGGCGGCCGGCTGGTGGGTGGGGCGCGTGGGGCGGGTGCTGGGCCGGGCCATGGGTCGGGTGATGAGGTCGGTGGATGAGACGGCGTGGGCGATCCCAAGGTTATGGGTTGCCGGGTTGGCCGTGGGTTTTGCAGGGGTCTTTGCGGTTCGCGGCGGGGAATCCTGGGTGGCGCGGTACAACGTGGTGTGGGAAAGTCCCAGCACGAATCATCACGGGTCCATGCCCCTGGGGAATGGGGAGGTGGCCTTGAATGCGTGGATGGACCCTGCCGGTCAGTTGCATTGTTATGTGGCGCGGTCGGACGCGTGGGATGAGTACGGTCGGTTGGTGAAGGTGGGCAAGATCCGGTGGGTGATCGAGCCGAACCCGGTTCAACCCGGCGAGCCGTTTCGGCAGGAGCTGCGGTTGGAGTCGGGTTCGATGGAGATTGCAACCGGCGGTGCGGGTGCGGCGGTGCGGGTGCGGCTGTGGGTGGACGCGTATCTGCCGGTCGTGCATATGACGGTGGATGCGGAACGGCCGGTGACGGTGACGGCGGTGGGGGAGCTGTGGCGGACGAACCGGCAGGTGAGGCGGGAGCTGGAGTTGAGCGATGTGTTGTGGGGGCATCCGGAGGCGGGAGCCGAGGAGGCGACGATGGTAGTGGAGCCGGATCACCGGGTCACGGGCTTGGAAGGCAGGATCGGTTGGTACCATTTCAACGAAAGGTCGGTGGGGCCGGCGATGATGGCGCGGATTCAGGGTTTGTCGGGTTTCGGGCAGACCGATCCGTTGTTGCACCGGGTGTTTGGGATCTTGGTGGAGGCGGAGGGCGGTCAGCGGGTGGACGAGGGTCGGCTGCGGTCGGGCCCGGGCCGGCGACATGAGTTTCGGGTTGCGGTGACGGCGATGCATCCCGGGAACCCGGAAGCCTGGCGGGCACAGTCGGAATTGGTGTTGGCGCAGGTGCGTGGGGATGGGGGGGGCCGGCGCTGGGCCGTGCATGAGGCGTGGTGGCGTGCGTTTTGGGATCGGAGCTGGATTCGGGCGAAGCGGGTGGCGGGCGCGGGACCGCTTGTTCCGCCCTTGGTGCCGCCGAACCGGCATCCGTTGCGGGTGGGGATGGATCGGGACGGGGGGAACCGATGGTCGGGCCGGATCGGGCGTTTGACGGTATGGGATCGGCCGTTGGAGGAGGCGGCGGTGGGGCGTTTGGCCGCGATCCGCTGGGACGAACCGGTGACGGGGATGCCGGCGCCATTGGTGGCGTTGAGGGATGCCGGAGTTCAGGTGTTACCCGGATCGGAGGCGTGGGATTTTTCGGGCGGTTTGACGGTGGAGGCATGGGTTCAACCGGAGAAGTTTGGAGTGGGCGGGGCCAGGATTGTGGATGAGGTGACACCGGGTGTGGACGACGGGTTCTTGCTGGATACATGGCCGGGGAACAGTCTGCGGTTCATTTGCGGCACGCACACGTTGCGGGTAGCGCGGGGTGCGCCGCCGGGGCAATGGACACATGTGGTGGCGGTGGCGGATCCGCGGGCGGGTCGATGTCGGTTGTATGTGAATGGGCGGCTGGAGGCGGAGACGCAGGGCATTCCGGGAGGGGGTGAGCATGATGAGGCGGAGCGGGTGAGTCAGATGTACCAGTTACAGCGGTTTGTGACGGCGGCGGCGGGTCGGGGCAGGTATCCGATCAAGTTCAACGGCTCGCTGTTGACGGTACCGCCGGGGCCCACGGAGGCGGATCCGGATTACCGGCGGTGGGGACCGGGTTACTGGTGGCAGAACACGCGGCTGCCGTACTACGCCATGGTGGCGGCCGGAGACTTTGACCTGATGGAGCCCTTGTTCCGGATGTACATTGACGAGCTGCTGCCGTTGTGTGTGTACCGGACACGGCTGTACCTGGGGCATGAGGGCGCATTTTATCCGGAATGCATGATGTTCTGGGGTGCGATTTTCAGCGAGACGTACGGCTGGACTCCATTCGAGCAGCGGGCGGACAAGCTGCAGCAGAGTCGGTGGCACAAATACGAGTGGGTGGGCGGTTTGGAGCTGGCCTGGTTGGCGCTGGAGTATTATGAGCACACGGGAGACAGGCTTTTCCTGGAGCGGCGCGCGTTGCCGGTGACGCGGGAGGTGTTGCGGTTTTTTGAGAGGCACTATCCCACCAACGCGGAGGGGAAACTGGTGTTCCATCCGTCGCAGGCTCTGGAGACGTGGTGGGTCTGCACGAATGCGACGCCCGAGGTGGCTGGATGCCGTGCGGTGGCCGAGCGGTTGCTGGCCCTGCCCGTGGAGGTTGTGCCGGCTGCGGACCGTGACCTGGCGCGGCGCTTGCTCGAGAAATTGCCTCCGGTGCCGGTCCACGTGGTGGAGGGGAAGACCGCTCTGGCGCCGGCGGCGGCGTTTGGCGAGAAGCGCAACACGGAAAACCCGGAGCTGTATCCGGTGTTTCCGTTTCGTTTGTTTGCGTTCAACCGGCCCAGGGTGGAATGGGCGCTGGCGGCATTGGAGCACCGGCTGGATCGAGGCCATTTCGGTTGGCGTCAGGACGATTTGTTCATGGCGTATCTCGGATTGACACGGGAGGTGCAGCGGGCCGTGGTGGAACGGGCATGGAGGAAGGATCCGAATGAACGGTTCCCGGCCTTTTGGGGGCCGAACTTTGACTGGACCCCGGATCAGTGCCATGGCGGCGTATTCATGCGGACCTTGCAGGCGATGGTGATGCAGACGGATGGCCGTGCGATTTACTTGTTCCCGGCATGGCCACGCGACTGGGAGGTGGAATTCCGATTGCATGCGCCGGGGCGGACGGTGGTGGAAGGGGAGCTGCGGGACGGGCGGTTGGTGCGGTTGAAAGTGGATCCCCCGGACCGGATGCGCGATGTGGTGGTGTTGCCGCCGCGATGACAGAGCCGGGAGTCACGGCAGTTGTCGGCGTCGGGCCATGATGGAAGCGATTCAGGGCGTGGCCGGGGTTGGCCGGTCGGGGTGGATGCGGGCGTGGAGGATGAGACCGGCGCGGCTGGCAACGCCACGGTATGGGTGTCTCGGCGTCTGGTGGGCGGGTGGGCCCTTGACTTGTCGGCGGGGTTTGCTGCGTAATGCGCAGCTTCATGAAGATGTGTGCATTGGGGATTCCGGGGCTGGCCGTTGGCCGGCACAACGTGAAGGATCCGCGTTTGGACGAGGTGGATCGGCTGGTCGAGGCCAAGAAAAAGACGTATGTCCAGGTGGACGTGGTGGGCGAGGAGGAGCTGAACACGGTGGAGGCGTTTGCCGTGGCGCCGGAGCGCCGGCCGGATTTGCTGTTGCAGGATCTGGAGTTCGTGGAGACGCGCCTGGGGCGCGGGCCCGGTGAGGTGGAGCGCCGGGCGCTTCTGAAGCTGAGGGCCGTGCTGGAGCAGGATCGGACAGCGGCCGAAGCGGAGCTGACGCCGGAGGAGCGCGAAGCGTTGTCTGTGCATTCGGGCTTGTTGACGTTGCGGCCGGTGGTGGTGGCCACGGAGGAGGAACTGGAGCGGCCGGAGCGGTTGGTAGTGCGGACCTACGCGGCGGCGGGTTACATCAGTTTCCTGACCGTGGGGGGCAAGGAGAACCGGGCGTGGAAGATCCGGAAGGGCGCAACGGCATGGGAAGCGGCCGGAGTCATTCACTCCGATATCCAGCGCGGGTTCATCCGGGCGGAGGTGATCAGCTTTGAGGATCTGGTGGCGCATGGCGGCGAGACCGGGGCCAAGCGGGCGGGGAAGCTGCGGTTGGAGACGCGGGATTACGTGGTGCAGGATTACGACGTGATGCATTTTCGGTTCAACAAATGATCGGTCGCGATCCGGTGGGCCGGGGTGGGGGCGGGGTGTTGCGCGGAGTGGAAACCGGAGGTGTGCCCCGGGTGGCCTGTGGGAGGTGGTTGGCTGCCGGCTGCGGTTCATGACCGCGGGGCCGGTGGAATGGTGAAAGGTGAGGAGGATCAGCCACGGGCGTTTCGAAGGGCGAGCCACCAGGTGAGGAGGGTGATGGCGGCGGCAGCGAGGCCGGCAGCGAGGTTGATGCCGCTGCGGCGGATTCGGTTGGTCCATGGCATGGTGAGGCTGCCGAGGAGCAGGCCGGAGAACCAACCACCGGCATGGGCTACGAGGTCGCTGCCTTCGCTTGCGCCGAGGAGGAGGAAGAGCATCACGCCTGCGGCGAGTGCTGCGTAGCCCCATCGGCGATCGGATTGAACGCGCAAGTGCCACCAAAGTCCCCGGGCGGTGAGCAGACCGAGCGCGCCCATGACCAGACCGGACGCGCCGAGGCTTTGGTGCGTGCTACCGTTGATCAGGAGGGCCAGGAGATTGCCGCCAGCGCCGGCCAGGAGGGCGGCCAGGAAGGCCGGGCCGGTTCCGTAGCCGCCCATGGCCAGGCCAAGCAAGGGGACGCCGCAGGTGAGGTTCAGGGTGAGATGGGTGGCATCGGCATGCAACCAAATGGCGGTGAAAAGGCGCCACCATTGTCCGTCCAAAACAGCGGCCCCGTGCATCAGACCCTGCCCTGCATAGAGCGGGGAACCGCGCTGGAGCAGGTAAAAGACGGTGGTGACCGCTGCCCATGCGAGGCTGCTCCAATCGAAGAGGAGTCCGGTGGCGGGCAACTCGCTGTGCCAGGGACGGGGTCGGTTTTCGAGTTCGAATTGTGCGATGCAGGTCCGGGCTTGGGTCCATTGGTCAGGGGCGACCCTGAGCTGCCAGCCGTGGGGGGTGGATTCGAGGGTGGATTCGATGCCCTGGCTGAGGAGGACCAGGCTCCAATCCATGGCCTGGCGGGGTGAATGGGCGTGGAGCACCGGTTCTTGCGGTGGGGTCGGGACGGGTTCTGCGGGGTGGTTGTGGATGGGCGGGTTCATGCCGGGTTCGTGGGAAACGCGAGTGGCGGAGGTTGGCGGTGGGAGGGGCCCGGCCGTCCCGGTGCATCCAGGGGGCTAGAGGTTGTCCAGCAGGCGTTGGAGTTCGGCGTCCGTGTTGTAGAAGTGGGGGGAGACACGGATGTATTTCCGGCCGGAACGGTCGGTGCGAAGGGAAGTGACAATGCGGTTGTCCAGCAACTTTTGGTGGAGAGCAGCCATGTCGGTTTCAGGACGGTGAAAGGAGATGATGGCGCTGGCGTTCTGGGCGGGGGCATCGGCCTGGAGGACCGTGTAACCCTTCTCCTGCAGGGCGGGGATGAGTTGGGCGCGTTTGCGGAGCAGTTCGCGGGCGATGTTTTCGATGCCGATTTCCAGCAACAGTTCCATGGCGGCTTTGAGGCCGACCAGGCCGAGCAGGTTATAGGTGCCGGCCTCGAATCGCGCCGGTCCGGAGCGGAACTCGATTTGTTCCTGGGCGATGAAGTTGGGGCAGCGCACGTTGTTCCACCCGTACCAGCCCGGGTGAAGGCGCTCCTGATGTTCACGACGCACGTAAAGGAGGCCGGCGGCGCAGGGGCCGAGCAGCCATTTGTGGGCGTCTGCGGCCAGGAAATCCGCGTGTTGGAGCGGCGTGGGGAAGGCGCCCAGGGTCTGGATGCCGTCCACGCAAAAAAGGATGCCGCGTTCGTGGAGTTGGCGTCCGATGGATTCGAGCTCGAGCCGAAAGCCGCTGACGAAGTGGCAACTGGCAAGGGCCACCATGCGGGTTTGCTCGTCCACCTGGCCCAGGACGTCCACCGGCCGGATGCAACCCAGGCCCTTGGTGTTCAGGAGGCGGACCTTCACCCCGCGCTCGGCCAGTGCCATCCACGGATAGACGTTGGAGGGGTAATCGTCAAAGTAAACGACGACGTTGTCCCGGCGTCGCCAGGGCCAGCCGGCGGCCACGAGACTGAGGGCCAGCGAAGTGGGGCCAACGAAGGCGACTTCATCCGCGTTGCATCCCAGAAGCCGTGAGGCGATGTGGCGGGTTTCCGTCAGGATTTCGGGGTAGACGATGCGTTCCTGGTCGTACTCGGTCCCGGCATGTGCGTAGCGGGCGATGGCGTCGGCAACGCGGCGGGGCAGGGGACAGACCCCTGCGTGGGCCAGAAACACGCACCGGGCCGTTACGGGGAACTCATGCTGACGCAATTCCTCGTTGTTGAGGATTTCCTCGATTGTCATGGGGGCAAGGTAGTCAACAGTCCTGCTGGTTGAAAGCCGGCAGGCCCGGGGTTGGGGCGGGTACGGACCGGTTTCAGTGCCGGCGGAGCACGAGGCGATGATCCACCCGCCGGGTCTGGTGGGGTTCAAGTGGTGGCAGGTCGGTGAGGGTGGGGGATTGGGTTTCGTTGAGTACGGTTCGGGCCAGTTCCTGGAGGGCGGTCCAGCGCGGCCAGGGCAGGGAGGGTGCGTGACTGATCTGGCGGAGGAGGCTGCGCCATTCGATCAGCATGCGGTCAATGTCGCCCACGCCCAGGGTGTCGGTCACCCATGCATGTTTGCTGGTTGGGTCGCGATGGACACTGGCGGCGATTTCGGCTGCGCCGGCGCCGTAACGGGGTGGGACGCCGTTTTCCAGGTACCCGGGGATGGTGCGCAATCCATAGCGCGCGTGGCATGCGGCGGCGAGGCGTCCACCCCAGCGGTTCTCCTCACCGGCAAATCGGTGACCGGCGTCGAGGTTGGCCAGGTCGTAGATCAGTTCCTCGAGGGGGTAGGATTCGTCTTCGAGGGCTGCGGCCAGGGCGAGCCCCTGGCCCTGGGAGAAGAAACTGACGAGGCGTCCGCGAAGGGTGGGACGGCCCTGGCCGTCGATGAGACCGAGCCAGCGCCAGAGTCCCACGGTGGCGGTGGCGGTGGGCAGGGAGCGGCAGGTGGCCTGCAGGGGGCAGGTGGCGCATTCGGGAGGGTGGACTTCGCGGATCAAGGGGCGCCACAGGGCCACGCCGTGGCGGTCCACGGGCACGCGCAGGGTGAGGTCGGCCAGGCTGATCCATGCGGTGAGTCGGTGGTCGTGGGCGACGAGTTGGATCAGCGGCGTTCGCCGTTCCATGAGGCGCTCTTTGAGCCGGGGAAGAACTTGCTGTTCCCATACGGCTCGGGCGACCTGGCGCCCGTTCCAACCGACGAGGCGCCGCACCCACTTCTGGAGCACGACGCGGTGATCGTGGAGGAGGTCGGCCACGGTGAGGGCCCGACCATGGATGGGCCGGCCATCCTGGTGGTCGAGCACGACCAGGGTGCCGGTTCCGAGTTTTTCGAGAGCCGCGGGGACGGTGAGGGCGGGGACGAGCATGGGCGGTGCGAGGTGGGCATGGTTGTCCGCGGTTGCCTTTTCCGGGCGAACGCCCTCGGGCAGGCCGGGCAGCAGGGGCACGCGCACGTCGCGGACGGGGACATCGCGGGGGGTGGGCATGGGTTCCCATTCGCCGCGGCTGTTCAGCATTTCGCGGAGGCGACGGCGGACGTGCCGGGCGCGTTCGGTGTCGGTGGACAGACCGCAGGGCACATCGCGGTGGCGCAGGGAGACTTCGACGCCGAGGGTGATGGGATGCGTGGTGAAGAGTCGTTCCTGGAGGCGCACGGCTTCTTCCAACGGATCGCGGCCCGTGTCAGCGGCGGCGCTCATGACGCTGAGCAGGGCGGACCAGTCGACCAGCCCGCACCGATGCAAGTGGACGGGGGCGGCGTCGCGGAGGCGAATGCCGTTGTGGGTGATGAGAATGAAACCGGCTTCATCCAAGCCCCGGCGGCCGGCCCGACCGAACATCTGCAGGATTTCATCGGGTCGGAGCGGGGTTTCGATGAGGTCACGCCGGTAGGAATCGGCGGCCAGGGCCACGCTGCGGAGGGAGAAATTGATCCCGGCAGCCAGGCCCATGGTGGCGACCACGACGCGGAGCTGCCCGGCCTTGGCCAGGGGTTCGACCACGCCGGCGCGCGCGGCGTAGCTCAGGCCGCTGTGGTGGTAGGCGATGCGGCATTTGAGCAGCCGGGCCAGGGGCTCGCCGACGAGTTGTTTTTGGGCCGGGCTGAGGGTCAGCGGGTTGGGGTTGGGGAGTTGTCGTGCCAGTTCGGTGGCCATGGCTTCGGCGGCCTGCCGACGGGGCGCAAAGATGAGGATGGGGCCGAGCCCTTCGGCGAGGGCCTTGGCGACCAGCCGCGGCCAGTACCCCGAGATTTCGGGTGGGACGTGGTAGCTGAGCTGCTGGGGATCGACCTCTTCGAGGGGGACGGGTCGTTGGTCGTGGCGGATGAGGACGGGGCGGCGGCCGAGGCGTTCGAGCCAGCGGACGACGTGGTGGGGATTGGCCACGCTGCCGCTGAGGAGCAGGAGTCGGGTGCGGGGCGGCGCCATGGCAATGGCGAGTTCGTAGTTCAGGCCGCGGTCCGGGTCGGCCAGCATCTGGTACTCGTCGATCACCAGCAGGTCGGGACCTTCGCCGCGCAGAAGGCGGGCCTTTTGGGTTTCGAGGGTGGCCACGAGGACCGGTGCATCCAGGTTATCCGAGAGGTCACCGGTGGTGATGCCGACGTTCCAGCCCCGGGCGCGCCATTCAGCCAGTTTATCATTGGCCAGGGCGCGGGTGGGTACGGTGTAAACGGCCTGCCCGCGGCAGCGGCCCTGATTGGACCACAGTTCGAAGATGAGGGTTTTGCCGGATCCGGTGGGGGCCTGAACCACCACGTCGTGCCCGGCACGGAGCGCGGCGACGGCCTGTTGCTGCCAGAGGTCCGGCACCACCATTCGGTGCCAGGCGGCCGTGCCATCCGAGCCCAACCTGTCTGCCAGCGACTGCACGGTCTCAACATAGGTCAGTGGGCGGGCCGGGCCAGTCAGTTTTTGCTTCCCAAGGGGTGGAGGGGCGGCAACCTTGGTGGATCCGATGATGGACGCGTTTACGCCTCTGGATGGTGCGTTGTTGGTGGACAAGCCCGTGGGCCCCACGTCGCATGACGTGGTGGATGCGGTGCGGCGACGTTTCAAGCTGAAGAAGGTGGGGCACTGCGGCACGCTGGATCCCAATGCAACCGGACTGCTGGTGCTGGTCCTGGGCAAGGGGACCAAACTGGCGGAGAAGCTGATGGCCGATGACAAGGTTTACGAGGGCGAGATCAGGTTTGGCGTGACCACGGACAGTTACGATGCGGATGGAAAGGTGGTGGCAACGGCGCCGGTGCCGCCTCTGACGTTGGAACAGTTGAACCAGTGGGCGGCGTCGTTCGTGGGCGACCTCATGCAGGTGCCGCCCATGGTGTCGGCGGTCAAAAAGGGCGGGGTGCCGTTGTACAAACTGGCGCGGAAAGGGGTGGAGGTGGAACGGGAACCGCGCCTGGTTCATATTTACCGCTTCCGGTTTCTGGATTACCGGGAGCCGGTGGGGCGATTTGAACTGGCGTGCACCAAGGGAACCTATGTGCGGAGCATTGCGCATGAGATCGGTCAGAAGGCCGGGTGCGGCGCTCATCTGGCCAGTCTGCGTCGGATCCAGTCCGGCAAGTTTCATGTGCGCGACGCCACGCCCATGCAAGAGGTTCTGCAGTGGTCGCCGGAGGAGTTGGAGCGGCACGTGATTCCGTTGCTGGAGCTGGCTCGGGCGGCGGGGTTGTTGCCCTCGAAATGAATCGGTCTCCGAGTGCGGCGGGCGGGTGGAACCGGGTCAGCCCGGATCTGGCAGGGCAGCATGAATGAGTGTGTGATTGTGGGGAACCCCGACGCGCTGCCGGCGCGAGGCCACCGGCCGGTGTGCGTGGCCCTGGGGTTCTTCGATGGCGTGCACCTGGGGCATCAGCAGGTCATCCGCCAGATGCTGGCCGAGGCACGGGCGCACGACGCGGCGGCCGTGGTTGTGACCTTTGACGAGCATCCGGCCACGGTGGTGGCGCCGCAGCGCGTGCCACCGTTGATCCAGACCCGGGCCCAGCGATTGCGCACGCTGGCCGGTTTGGGCCCCGATGCAATCTGGGTGTTGCGGTTTGATGAAGCACTCAGCCGGCTGAATCCGGAGGAATTTGTAGCGCTCCTTCAGGACGGTGTGGGGCGGCTGCGGAGTGTCTGCGTGGGGGCGAACTTTCGATTTGGCCATCGTCGCGCAGGGGACGTTCGGTTTCTGGAGGAGTCGGGGCGCCGGCACGGATTTACAGTGCACGCGTTTTCCGTGGTGGCCCTGGACGGGAACGTGATCAGCAGCACGCGGGTTCGGCAGGCGATTGCGACCGGACACCTGGACGTGGCGGCGCAGATGTTGGGCCGGCCCTGGGCCCTGGCGGGTCAGGTGGTGGCCGGTGACGGACTGGGACGCAGACTGGGTTTCCCCACGGCCAACCTGGATGTGCGCGGATTGGTGTTGCCGCCGCGGGGGGTGTATGCCGCCCGATGCGCGGTGGACGGCCGAACGTATCGGGCGGCACTGAACATCGGGCTGCGACCCACGGTGACCACAACCCGGGCCGATCTGCGGGTAGAGGTGCACCTGCTGGACTTCAGCGGCGACCTTTACGACCGGGAGCTGGAAGTCGTGGTGATCGAGAAGATTCGCGACGAGCGGAAGTTCGAGTCGCTCGAGGCGTTGACCCGACAGATTCGATCCGACCTGGAACGGGTCCGGGAAGACTGGACAGACCGCCGGAGCGGCGTCGAATGATGGGCGCGGGGCTCCGGATTCGGGTTCCTGCCGGTTACAAGCAGAGCAGCGGGGGACTTTGGGGTAGCCGGACCACCACCGTACCGACGAGTTTATCGTGCCACCCTTGACGTTCCGGGTCCCAGGCAATCCACAGGAAACCCAGGAACAAGGCGACGACGGACACCACGGCGCCCAGGGCCCGGACCACCGCCACTTCCAATCGCAGCGGCTGACCGTCCAGGCGCACCACCTTCAGCCTCAGGATCACACCGCCGACAGTGGTCCCCCTCCAGGTCCAAAAACCGGCAAAGTACAGCAGCGCAAGCAGCCAGCCGACCGGCGGTCCGGCGACGAGTGCCATCAACAACACCACGATCACGGCGTCAATCAACGCCGCAGCGAAACGTTCACCCAAACCCGCCCGCGGTAACGCCCATTCCCCGTAGCGGGGTGGCTGGGTCTGAACCGGCGTGGCAGGTGTTGCGGAGGCAGCACCCGGTTGTCCCGGCCCGGAGGGCGGCACTACGCCGGCGATGTCGGGCGGCGTGCCCAGGGTGCCGAATTCCGGGGTGGGGCGTTGCACCCCGGCGGGGGCAACAGAACTCAATGGCTGGACCGGCATGGGCGGCACCGGTTGTGGTCCACTCATGGGCGGGGTGGAGCCGGGCTGTAATGGCCCGGTCGTACTGTGGGGTGTAATCTCCTGCCGCAAGCCACCCAACAGCGCCACCACCGCGGCGCCCAGGCCCCAGAGTCCGGTCACCACGAACGCCAGCAGCCCCACCAAAGGCACCAGGTACAAAAGGGTCATCAAAGCGAACCCCACCAGCAGGGAACCGAGGAGTGAAAACCGTTGGGCGTTGCCCCGGACCAGGAGCCGGCCCAGATAGACCAGGAAGCCAACCTTCCCCACCAAACCTGCCAACAGCACCACAAGCAGCAGGATGGGAACGAGCAGAAGGCCCAGGCCCGTCAGCGCCAGGAGGAAGATGCCGAACGGCACCAACAGCTTCGCCAACAAACCGAGCAGGAGCGTGCTGGCGGGCCGGTTTTCTACCGCGGTGGCACATGCGCGGATTGCCCCCGGGAACAACAGCGTTACGAGCAGGTAGAAAAATGCCATGATGCCCAGCGCCACCCAGACCCAGCCCACCGCGAAGGAGAGCGGGCGCAATTTGAGCACGCATTCCCGCACCCAGGTGGTCAGACCACCGAGGCCCGGGCCGCCCCACTGAATCTCATGCAACTGGCCGTTGGCCCGGGCCCCCGGCTCGAGCGTGATTGTTCCTCCCACACTGACCACGTCGCCTTCCACCACGGCATCGGGACGGAGGAGCACCGACCCCCCCACGGTGACGACCTGGCCCCGGACCGTGCCGCTCAACTCCACGTCGCCTCCCACGGCCACGACCGTGTCGCGGACATTCCCGGCGGCTTTGATGTTGCCGAAGAGGGCTACCACCACTTCTGCTTCCGCCCCCTCCGGCAGGGTCACGTCCTTTCCGATGCCCATAAGCACCTCGTGGCGAGGGGGATCGGTCCGGGACGCAACCGCGTCGTCGGGACGAACCAGGCCGGCTTCAGTGGGCGCCTGGGCCGGCCCCGGGCTGGCAAACAGGAGCACCAGACAGATCAACCCATGGTGCCAGATCCGGCGCCAACCGCCCGGTGCCCACCGGCCGGCGCGGTCGGGTTGGCACATGGCAGGAAGACCATGGCCTGGATGGAATGGCGCATCCTCCGCTTGGGCGCGGTGGGCGGGTGCTGTCCCGCGACCGGGTGCGCGTGGCGATACGACAGGAAACTCAAAAACGACCTGGGTTGCTTTCATGGGTTCTCACCTCGATTGGATGGGTTGGTGGCGAATTGCAAAAGGCAAACACATCCGGCGGCCAACACGCCGGCAATACCAAGGGCAGAAAATACGGAGGCCCGTGCAAGCAGGCCGAACAGACTGTCCGACCGGAAGCAGTACGAGGCCACAACATCGAACGCCGTGATCATGGCTTTACAAAAAGCCAGGGTGGGCGTGACAACTCCCTGGAGCTTCTGCCAGCCCGGCTGCCACAACCAGACGGTGCCACCCCAGCCGGCGACCATGGCCAGGATTGTCAGGCCGACAAAGACGGCTGCCCGCAGTGTCCACGGCCAGCCGGCCCAGCCGTGGACCCGGGGCGCAGAGGTCCGGGGCAGCGCGGCCATCACCTTGGGCAAAAGGCCGGGGGGAGCGGGTACCGGGCCCAGCCCGGTCAGGAGCCGGTGCACGGCCTGTTCCAACTCGCGTTCGTCGTTCTGGTTCATGGCATCAAATCGGCCCCTTCGCGGCCCAGTTGCCGGTGCAGTTGCCGGCGCAGGGCGAGACGGGCCCGGTGGAGGTCCGTTTTCACCTTGGCCAGGGACACCCCCAGTTCACGAGCGATTTCTTCGTAGCTCAGACCTTCCATGTGATAGAGCACCAACGGGACTCGCTGGTGATCGGGCAGACGCATCAGGGCCTTGTGCACCCACGCCTCGCGGTCGCCAGCCTCGCCGGGGGCACTGTTTGCAGCGGGATCGGCAAAATCGGGCTCGTGGGAGGGTTCGTCCGTGGGGTCGTCCCCCGGGCGGCTCATTTCGGAGAAGAACTGCCAGCGTTTGCGGTACCGGGTGAGGTGCGTCAGGGCAAGCCGGGTTGCCACGGTTCGGAGCCAACCGCGGGTGGTGGGGCTGTCGCGGAGATCTTCGAACTGTTGGAACGCCCGCAGGAAAACCTCTTGGGCCACGTCCTCTGCGGCTGCGGCGTCGCCCAGCAGGCGCAGGGCGGTCGAATACACCAGGTCCTGGTGTTCCCGCACGAACGCTTCGAATGGGTGCGGCGGGTTCATGACGCGGCGGACCAGTCCGGCCCAGTTTGCACTCCCATGCCCTCGGGCCACAACCATGGAAGCCTGCCATGCATACGTTTGTCGGCCCACGCATGGTCACCCGCCTCCCAATCGCTGGACCCATGCCTCGAACGCGGGCCAGTTCTGCAGGCGCAACCAAACGGTTGCGAAGGCCAACAACAGCGATCCGATCCCGGCCAGGGACAGCAGCAGGGTGCAGATCGCCTCGGCTGCGGGGGCCCGACAGGCCTGCATCCACACGCCGGCCAACGGTGGAGGGAATGCCCGTCGGGCGGGGTGCCGGGCAAGGTTCCTCCCGGCCACCGCGGAAGGGCGGGATTGCAACCGGCCGGACCGCTTTTCCATGCCGCAAAAGGGGAGCGCCGGGGGGGATGAGACCCCCTTGGCCGGCGGGTGGTGCCATGCCGTTCTTGTCGCAAGGCCCATCTGCAACATTCGGCTCATGCCCATTTCACGCATTGGGGCGGGGGAAAGTTTCAACTTTTTGTAGCCGGTTGCCGGCCCGACCGTACATCCGGCCGGCCCCGTGGTTGGCGCCCCGGCGCGGGAGCCCGGACGGCAATCGGGGGACACCCGATCCAAAACAACATTGCGTTCGAAGGCGTCGGCACGGCACCTTGGCGGACATGATCAGTGTTTTGACAGGACCGGTTTATGTCGTGGGCGACAACATCGACACGGACCAGATCATTCCGGCGCAATATCTGAACCTGGTACCCACGATCCCGGAGGAGTACGAAAAGCTCGGCAGCTACGCTCTGTGCGGGTTGCCGGAGTCGCTGTACCCGGTGCGGTATGTGAAGCCCGGGGCCCTGGACAGCGAATATCCGATCGTGGTGGCGGGTCGGAACTTCGGTTGCGGCAGTTCCCGCGAGCATGCGCCCATTGCCCTGGGCTCGGCCGGGTGTCGAATCGTTTTGGCGGAGAGTTTTGCCCGAATTTTTTTCCGAAACTGTGTGGCGACCGGGGAATTGTATCCGTGCGAACTGGAAGAGCGGCTTTGCGACAAGCTCCGCACGGGCGACGTGGTCACAGTGAACCTTGACGACCTGACGGTGACCGAGGTGGCCACCGGGAAGGTGCATCGGATTAAACCGCTGGGGGATGTCCGGCCGGTGATTGACGCGGGCGGGCTGTTCAACTACGCACGCAAAACCGGCATGATTCAGGCGCAACCGGGAGCTGATCAGACCCCGGAACGGAAGTGACGCAGGTTTGGGGTCCGCTGTCCCCGGTGCGAATCGAAACGGAGAAAGGTTTGGCCATGTCGGAGACACGTGGAAACCCGGTTGTCGGATCAGCGGCGGAACGGAAGAGTCTGCAGGACCGTGCGCAGATGTCGGATTTGGAGCGGCTGCGCCACTCCTGTGCGCATGTGATGGCCACGGCGATTCTTCGGCTGTGGCCGGACGCGCAGTTTGCATACGGGCCGCCGGTGGAGAACGGATTCTACTACGACCTGGAATGTTCCCATCGGATCACGCCGGAGGATTTCCCGCGCATCGAGGAGGAGATGCGCAAGGAAATCGAGGCCAACCACCCGTTTGAGCGGATTGAGGTCACGCGGGAGCAGGCCATTCAGGATGCCCTGCGGGGCCGTTTGGGGGCCCTGAGCGACCGGCCCGGGCAGCCCAGCCGCTACAAGCTGGACCTGATCCAACAGATCCCCGAGGGCGAGCCGATCACCTACTATCGCAACGGGGATTTTGTGGACCTGTGCGCCGGGCCACACGTGGCTTCGACGGGGGAGATTGGCGCCTTCAAACTGACCGGTGTGGCCAGCGCCTACTACAAGGGCGACGCACGCAACCCGCAGCTCCAGCGCATCTACGGGACCGCCTTCCGAACCCGGGAAGAGCTCGAGCAGTACTTTGCCATGCTTGAGGAGGCCAGGAAACGGGACCACCGCAAGCTCGGACAGGAACTGGGCCTGTTTGTGATGGATCCCGAGTACGTCGGGCCCGGGTTGCCGTTGTGGCTGCCGCGGGGCGCGGTGATCTGTGAGGAGTTGGAGAAGCTGGCCAAGGAAACCGAATTCCGCGCCGGATACGTGCGGGTCAAAACCCCGCATGTGGCCCGCGAGAAGATGTACGTCACCTCCGGGCATCTGCCGTACTACGCCGACAGCATGTTCCCGCCCATGGAACTGGGGGACGATGCCGAGGGGGGGGCCGGGGAGGCACCGCGTGTGCGGTATTACCTGAAGGCGATGAATTGCCCGCATCATCACCGCATCTTTGCAGCCGAACCGCGCAGTTATCGGGATCTGCCGCTGCGCCTGGCCGAGTACGGAACCTGCTACCGGTACGAGCAGAGCGGCGAGTTGTTCGGGTTGATGCGCGTGCGCTGTCTCAACATGAACGATGCCCACATTTACTGCACGCCCGAGCAGTTCGCCGAGGAGTTCAACGCCGTCAACCAGATGTACCTCGAGTACTTCCGGATCTTCGGCATCGAACGCTACGTGATGCGGTTCAGCACCCATGATCCGGCGCGCCTGGGCGAAAAATACGTCAACGAACCCGAGCTGTGGCGTCAGACGGAGGACATGGTGCGCCAGGTGTTGAAGGACACCGGCATTCCTTACGTGGAAGTGCCCAATGAGGCGGCGTTTTACGGCCCCAAGATCGACGTGCAGGTCTGGAGCGTCATCGGACGCGAGTTCACTCTGGCGACCAACCAGGTGGATTTTGCTGTGCCGAAACGGTTCGGCCTGGTGTACCGGGACCGCGACAACACGGACAAAACCCCGCTCTGCATCCACCGGGCCCCCCTGGGCACTCACGAGCGGTTCATCGGGTTCCTGATCGAGCATTATGCGGGCAACTTCCCCCTCTGGCTGTCACCGGAACAGGTGCGAGTGCTCACCGTCAGCGACGATGCGGCCTTGCGTGAATACGCCGAGAGTCTGGTGCGCGAGTTGCGGGACCACTTCGTCCGCGTCAGTTACGACTTCGAGCCGGTGCCGATTCGGGCGAAAATCGCGGCAGCCGAGGCGGCGCATGTGCACACCATGCTGGTGGTCGGCCCCCGGGACCGTGCCGCCGGTCAGGTCAGCGTGCGCGTGCACGGCAAGGGCAATTTGGGGGCCCGACCCAGGGCCGAGGTGATCGCAGATATCCTGGCCGCGATTCGGGAACGCCGGCCTTGAGAGGTCCAACCTGCGGCACCGGGAAGTCCGAGTCACGGGTGACGTGGGAGCCGGGGCTGTCGTTGGGTGCGGCGACGGAGAAGGGGCCGCACCCCGCACGCGGGGACGCGACCCCGTTCTCACCTCACCAACCCAGCCGGGCTTCCAAATGCCTCAGGGATCCAGCATGGCTTCCTGGGCGGGGTTGACCACCCAGTAGCCAATCTCCAGGTGCGGATCGTTGTCGTTGTTCCAACGTGCGCGCCAGTAATTGTTGCGGGGGTTGATGACATCGGCGCGCCGCGGGCTCTCCGCATGCCCGTCGGCAAAAAGGAGGACCGTGCGACGGTTGTGCCGGTTGGAAGGCCATTCCAACGGGTTTTTCGGATCGATGTTGGCGTCGAAACTCCCGTCCGGTTTGCTGTCGCCGAGCATGATCATGTCGGCCGGCTTCTTGACCGCGCTTTCCTTGACTTCGCCCACCACGTTGATGTCGCCGCCCAACCCGAGCTGGCGCCCGCCGCCGCTGTCGCCGGGGTCGCGCAACCCCCAGTCGTTGTAACCAAGCGAGAATCGGCTCCGGGAGCTGATGCCCCAGGGGTCCCACCCTCCCGTGGGCGGTTGGGCACCGAGCGTGGGGTTGGCGTTGGTATCCCAGGCACTGTTGGGATTGGCGGCGGGGCAGTAAAACACGGCCCGATTGGTGCCCAACTGGGTGAACAGCCGGACGGGCCATACATAGTAGAACGTGGAATTCAGCCACAGGCAGCCGGGATACTTCTGGTATTCCTGCAGGTACATGAGGGTGGCAATGCCAACCTGGCGCATGTTGTTGAGGCAGCCGGTCTGTTTGGCGCGAGCCTTGGCTTTGGCCAGCGCCGGCAAGAGCATGCCGGCCAGAATGGCGATGATGGCGATCACCACCAACAGCTCAATCAGGGTGAACCCCGGCCGGGCCCGGGTCCCTTCCAAATCCCGTCTTTGCTGTCTCTCCATGGTTGTCCCGAGGTTTTCGTGACGATTGGAGCGGGTCGGGCCTGCCGGCTGACCGGCCGAAACCGGCCAGCCGGCTCCCGAACCCGACGTTACTGTAGCACGAGTCGGAAGAACTTGCGCGGATTGGCCGTGAGGGAGACCTCGAATGGGGAGGTTGCTCCCGGCACGTCCGACCACGGGCCCGTGAGTTCATCGGCCCATTGCAGTCGCCCCTGCGTCCAGGTCAACCGCAGGGTGTTGCCCTCGCGGGCGAAACCGAGTCGAACTCCCTCCAGGGCCTGGCGTGCGGCCAGGTAATGGAGGCGGGCCTGCGCCTCGACGAAGGCGTTGGTATAGACCACAAACTCATCCAGGAACCCGATGTACTGGACGTTGTCCAGCTCACCGGCCTGGGTCAGGCCGAGGTAGCGCAGACCCGCGTCCAGATCCTGACCGCTGGGGGCGCCGGCCGGCGTGGTGGCGTAGATGGTGATGCCGCCCACTTCGGCTCCGCCATCCAGGAAGAGCCGGCTCTCGCACGGCCGATCGTTGTACCAGATCTTGCTCATGACCACGTGATGCCACTGTCCGTCGGTGGCATAATTGTTGGTCACGCGGATCTCCTGCAAATCGGACGTGCTGAAGATGAAGTCCCCCGCGGCGTTGAAGTTGCCCCAGTAGATGTCGCCGTCGCCGGGGCTTTCGTGCGCCAGGATGGAGGGGTTCTGCCAGGTGTTGTTGCCGTAAGTTCCGCGCTGGGTGGTGCGGAACCAATATTCCACAGTGACGGCTTTACCCTGCTCGAGTTCCTTCGGCTGGCCGAACGGGTCCACGCGGAGGTTGACCAGTTCCGGAATCTCGGCGCCGAAGTCGATGTATTTCAGCGTCGAGGCCGGCGCGGCCGGTCCGGTGAACTCGATGGCGCGGCCCAGGCCGGGATGGGCGCTGGGTTTGCCCAGGTCGGACGCTGCAATGCCGGGACCGAACGTCACGGTGTACTGGCCGGCGTGGGAACCCAGGTTGGCCAGGGGCTGGCCGGTATCGGTTTCCTCGAATCGCAGCCAGTGAATGGGCTGATCTGCGGCCACCGCCTCCACCCACGAGGCCGGCTGGCGCGGTTTGGACGAAGCGTCGTTGGGGTCATACCCGAGGACGACCTCGTCGTGGTCGTTGAAGGAGTCCCCATCGGTGTCGCGTCGCAGGGGGTTGGTTCCCGTGTCGGTGGGGCTGACGTAGATGCCGGTGTTGGTCTCCACGCCGTCCGGCAGGCGGTCGCCGTCCGTGTCCGGATTCAACGGGTCGGTACCGGTGTCGGAGGCGCTGACCCAGACACCCGTGCCGGTTTCAACGCTGTCGAGCAGGCCGTCCCCGTCGGTGTCGGGATTCACCGGGCTGGTTCTGCGGAAGTATTCACCGAGATTGTTGAGACCGTCGTTGTCCGGATCCTCATCGGCATCGTTGCGGAAGGGATCCAGTCCGTAATTCACCTCCCAGAGGTCCGGCATGCCGTCGCCGTCCGTGTCCCCGAGATAGACGGACCGATAGTGCAGCCGCACCTCGGTCGGCGTCAGTTCCCGATCGTAGATTGCGACCTCGTCCAGGATGCCGATGAACTGGACGTTTTCGAGTTCGCCGTTGTCGGTGAGACCGATGCGGCGGATACCGGCGTCGAGATCCTGGTAACTCGGGTTACCGGCCGGCGTGGTGGCGGTGATGGTCACACCGCCCTCCTCCGCGCCGCCATCCACGTAGAGGATCGAGACACACGGTTGGTTGATGTACCACTTCTTGACCATGACCACGTGGTGCCATCGACCGTCCGTTACGGTGTAATTGGCGTCGCGAACGGTGTGGATCTCATGCAGGTCGGACGTGCTGAAGATGAAGTCGCCGCTGGCATTGATGTTGCCCCAGTAGATGTCGCCGTCGCCGGGGCTTTCCCGTGCCAGGATGGACGGGCTTTGCCAGGTGTTGTTGCCGTGGGTCCCGCGCTGGGTGGTCTTGATCCAGTATTCGACGGTGGTGACCTTCTCGACCGTGGGTGGCCGGAAATTCACCAGCTCGGGGATTTCCTGCAGGATTTCGACATACTTCAGGGTCGAGTTGGGCGCGGCCGGACCGGTGAACTCGAGGGCCTTGCCCGCCGGCGAGATGATGACCGAGGGCACGAAATTGTCCGCGGTGATGCCGGGGCCGTAGAACCCGTTGTAGGCGCTGCCCGCCGATCCGGAGTTCACCACCGGCTGCGACGGGTCGCCCTCCTCGAACCGGTACCAATACTTCGGTGCCGACCGCGTGACTTCCTGGACCCAGTTGCCGGGCAGGGGTTGACTCTGGGCGGAGTTGGGGTTGGAGCCGGCCCGCACCTCGCCGCCATCGTCCCAGCCGTCCCCGTCGGTGTCGGCCTTCAGGGGGTTGGTGCCCGTATTGGTGGGGCCAACGTAGACACCGGTGTTGGTTTCGACGCCGTCCGGCAGGGTGTCACCGTCCGTGTCAGGGTTGAGCGGGTCGGTACCGGTGTCGGTATTGCTCACCCAGACGCCGGTGTTGGTTTCGACGCCGTCGCGCAGGCCGTCGCCGTCGGTGTCGGGATTGGTCGGATTGGTGCCGCGTTGGTATTCGCCCGCATTGTTCAGACCGTCCCCGTCGGGATCGGCGTCGGCATCGTTGACGCCCACGTTGAGGCCGTAACGCCGTTCCCACCAGTCGGGCAGGCCATCGTCATCCACGTCGGACAGACCGAACTGGGCGCGCTCGGCTTCGAAGTGGGATTGGATTTGATCGGCCGGCAGAGCGACGTCGTAAACGCGGATGACGGCGATCACGTTGGTGCCCACGCCGGCGTTGCTCGGGTTCCCATTGGCATCGGTTTGTCGGGCGACCCGGAAGGGGATGGGGAATCCGCTGGCGTCCACCGCCCAGGTGTTGAGCGGGGTGGTGTACACTTCCTGACTGCTGAGCTGACCGTTGTAGTAGGCGCGCGCGGTCCGGGTTGCGCCATCGTAGGTGTAGACGATGTGGACCCACCGCTGGAAGGTGAGCGTGTTGCTATAGCCGAGGTCGGCCCAGCCCCATCCGCCCAGGCAACCCCAAACCGGGTGTACGCCGTGGCCGAAGGTGCAGTTGGAGCCGTCGGGCCCGCCGCGGCGGCCCCAGGAAAAGACCGTCTTTTCATCCTGCGGAGCCGGGTCCCAAACCCATGCCTCGATGGTCCGGGAAGCGTTCCCGGCCATGCTCTCGGGCGCGTTGGGCCCATAATATGAGGTGCCTTGCAGGCCGGGGGTGCCGCCTCGAAAGGCCACTCCCCGCACGCCGTCCACCTCAATGACCTCCGGCGCCTCGGCCCAAGGGAAGAAATCCCCGCTGATACTGCCGGTGTTGGGCCATACGTACAGGGGCCCCAAAGGTTGGGTCGTGGCGTCCAGATTGATGACCGTGGCGGCCCGGACCGACACTCCGGCCACGACCAGGCCGAGCCATGTAAGGGAAAAACAGCACTTGAACGTGATACGCTGCGCACCGAACCCCAAGGATGAACTCCGATAGAATGAGTGCCGGGATTGGGTTGTCCGGGTTGTTTTCATGGCATCTGAAAGTTGCGTGGAGGCGCAAACCGGGCGGGCGTTTGGCAAACACCTTTCCTGGGGCGATCTGTTAACCGCCACAGTGCCAGCCAAGCAAGGTAGCCGCGCTGCCGAACCCGGGTTACGATGCTCACGCTGCCACGATTACAGGATTACCTCCAGCCGTCATGTGGCATAAAGTGGCCACCCCCTGAATCCTTAGCCAGCCGTTGGGGCGGGGTGCAAAACGATGTTTTCGAATCGGAGGAGTCTCTAAACGAGATCTGGGAGGGCTCTGGGGCCCATCGGGGGGGTCGTCCGGGCGCCGGAAGGGCCGCAGGGCCGGGCCAGGGTGGTTTTTTTCCCAGATGCGGGCATGCTCCGCCCTGGCCGCCAGGGGCGGTCGTCGCGCGCGCGGGGTTCGTGCCGTGGCTCCAGTTCAGCCGGAGGGCACCGCCGCTTCCGCCGCCACGGCCCGCCACCAGCGCGCTTGCCACTGGTGCCACCAGTCCA
>NZ_JAAKYA010000013.1 GCF_011044775.1 Limisphaera ngatamarikiensis
ACGGCACGGGCCTGGTGCTCTATGAATACCGCGCCTACAGTCCCTCCCTGGGAAGGTGGTTGAGCAGGGATCTTATCGAGGAGCGTGCTTTTCAAGAATATGCACTAAGGCCACACATAGCTATCATAGGGTCGCGCTTGTTGGTGCCTCGGGAGCGTGTAGAGACTGTCGATCATCGTGCATACATTTTTGTTGGCAATGCGCCGATCCGCCACAATGATTACTTAGGACTTGAAAAGGTCTGTTCACGCTGGCATTGCGGACGGGCAATTGACCGCGCGTTGCGGCTTACGTTCGAGGACGTTCTCAGACGTTATAGTAATCTAAGTCTTTGGGGCAAGATTAAGGCATGCGCTCCCATTTGGGCTCCTGTCCCCGGCTTTGATATGGCTTGGGACATGGAGACAATCACGTGGGCCTGGGGAAACGAACTGCATTGCGGCAATGAGAAAACATGCGAGGGAACGGTGACAGTCGCGGGTGGCTGCTACGATGCATGGGACGTTAACTTCATGTTGTACGGCTGGGCAGCGCGCTTATGCGGCATGAAAGCGACGGACCTCATTGCATACGTGGTAGGTTGGAAGCTTGCAAAGCCAATCCTTGCCGATGATGGAGAGGGAAATGATTGGGAAAGGCCAGGACAATGGCTTGGTTTCGCGATCGCGGGATATTATTTCAGTTTTGACCCTCCCGCACCGCCGTCGTCGCTTTCCGGGTGTAGCGCCTGTGCGAAACGCACACAGTATCCGAAGCACTTGGAGTCGGTGTGGCCACGATGAAGTCTATTCCCTTAGCAATCCTTCTCGCAGCCGCTTTTGTGGGCCTCTGGTTTTACGCTGGAACGTGGACCAAGAAGTATTGGATATATAATTGTGCGTTCCGGGTTTCAGGCGTAGTTGTAGATGCTTTTTCAAAACGCCCCCTATCGGATGTGGAAGTCCGTGTGCGGTGTTACGAAGCCATAACGAGTGACCACAAGTTGCGCGGGAAGCCCTTATACTCCACCAACTACGTTGTGAAGACTGATGCTGATGGCGCGTTCAGCGTGTTTTGCTTCGGTGGCCGCATATCACTTAACTTTAATTACGATGGTTATGACGAAGATAGCTGTTGGAGTTTCAGCAACCGAGAGAGCTGCCCCCTCATCGTGACGAACCTGCTGATCGAGTTGAAGCCGAGACGAAAGCTGCCTGGCCAAACAAGTCTTAGGGAATCTATAGGCGCGGAGGCTACGCCGAACTGAGCCCTAAATCCTCGCCCCTGTCGCACGTACTCGAGCGGGCCGCTGTGGCTGCGGAGTGTGAAGCATCCAGAGCCGTAGCGTTGCACCCCTCGCCTCCGCACCCGTTGGTTCCAGCGGCTTCTTTGCGTTCGGACCCCGGGCAGGGCTGCCGGCGGGCCTCCGGCACCATGGAAAATTCCGGCGGCCGTTTTCTCGCCCTCGGGCTGCGATGGGCCACCGGCGCTCCCACCGGTTTGGCAACAGGCTGCTACCGACGGCTAAACACGGCCACAACCACTCCAGCTGCTCGATTTTTCAAGCATGTACTGGGTTGGAGTCTGCGGTGGAGCAGCAACACGGTCAACCGGCTGAACCAGTACACGGCTCGGACGGTGCCG
>NZ_JAAKYA010000014.1 GCF_011044775.1 Limisphaera ngatamarikiensis
CGCACCCTCACCCCCACCCAACCCCAATCCCGTCGCCCCAGCCCACGTGTCGTTCGAACGGTTCTCCAACACATACCCGGGCACATTCGTCACGTTAAACGTCCGTACATAGGGAGCGGAAAGGGGATTCAGCCCCAGGTCGAGAAGGTTCGTGGCGACACTGAACCGGTAACGCCCCGGCTGAAGGGGACCATCGGTTACCAGGAGGGACGCATTGGTTCCGTTCACATAAGCCGGGGAGACCGCCAGGATGTACAGTGAGTCATCCGCCGTGCCAAAAAGATCATCGGGCCCGGCGTTTCGCAGTTCATAGGCGGAAGCGTTGTTCACCGTGGCCGGGGAAAGCTCCTCGGAAAAGGTGATTGTGAAGCGATCCCAAACATTGGTGGTGGTGCTGCCCTCGGGCGGCAGCGTATCGCCAAGGATCTGCGGCGACGTCGTATCCTGAGGGATCGTTTCCTCCACACTCAACAGGTATTGGGAAAGGAGGCCGTCAGTGCCCGTGTTCGCACGCACGCGCACGTAGTAACGACCAGCTGCGCCCGGGAGGACCGTGTGTGTCAGATTTGTCGTCCCCGCCGGGGCCGACGCCACCACCGTGCCGGCAGCGTTCAGGATTTCCAGTATTGGGTCCAATCCGCTGGACGACGGCCGGTTCAGGGCCACACGGATTTGACTGTTCTCGGGAAGGGTGAAGACCGGCTCTGAGCGGCCCAGCGGCGCATATGACAGTGCAAACACGTCGCCCGGGTCACCGGCGCGGAGGTAACCGGCAATCAGCGCCCACTGGTTGGTCCCCTGCCGCGTAAAGACCGGCACGTTGGCCCGGCCCACCGTGTTGTTGTCCTCAGCCTCCAACTGCCACGGCGGCGACGCCACCAGCACCCGCAACCGATACTCCCCCCAATAGTCGTAATTGTAACTCACCCGCACCCGATACACCCCACTCACCGGCAACTCCACCGGCCCCGATTGACCCGTCCCGTTGCCCTGCGCGTAAAAGTCCGTCAACACCCTCCCGTCCGGCCCCTCCAACCGATAATACAACCCACTGCTGCCCGGATTGCCCGGCACCTCCACCGCCACCATCACCCGATCCCCAGCACGCCCACCGAAGCTCCAGTAGTCCACATCACCCCTGCCCGACAGATTGCCCCGCCCATACCCGTGCCGCACCCCACTGCCCACAGGATCCTCCACCAAACCCCCCACCCCAACCGCCCTCAACACCGTCACACTGTTGCCAGAGTAGTTCGCACTGGCCAAATCCAACCAACCATCCCCATCCCAGTCCCCCACCACCACACCAATCGGATTGCCATCCACACTGTACCTCACCGGCCCCTCAAACACCCCAGCCCCACCGTTCAACAGCACCACCACCCGACTGCTCCCATAACTCCCAATCACCACGTCCAACCACCCGTCCCCGTTCAAATCCCCCAATGCCAACCAATACGGATCCGACGTCCCAGCCCCATAACTCACCACCGGCCGCAGCGTCCCATCCCCATTACCCAACAACACCCCCAGCGTGTTGTCCCCACTGTTCACCACCACCACATCCATCAACCCATCCCCATTCACATCCCCCACCGCCACACCCCGAGGACGATTCAACCCACCATACCTCACCCCACCCTCAAACCCACCATCCCCACGCCCCAACCACACACCCACATCCCCACTGCCATAATTGGCCACCACCAGGTCCAACCTCCCATCCCCATTCAAATCCCCAACCGCCAACCCCACAGGACCACTCCCCGCCGCCCAGTTCGTCACCCCACCAAATCCCCCACCCCCAACCCCCAACCTCACACTCACATCCCCACTCCCATTATTCGCCGTCGCCACATCCAACCACCCGTCCCCATTGAAATCCCCCAACACCAACCCATTCGGATTCCTCCCCACCGACCAGTTCGTCACACTCCCAAATCCCCCATCCCCACGCCCCAGCAACACACTCACATCGTGGCTGTACGCATTGGCCACCACCAAATCCATCACCCCGTCCCCGTTCACATCCCCAGCCGCCAACGCCACCGGCCCGTCCCCAGCCCCAACATTCGTCGCCACCCCAAACGTCCCATCCCCACGCCCCAACAACACACTCACATCGTCACTGCTCAAATTCGCCGTCGCCAAATCCATTACCCCATCCCCGTTCCAGTCCCCAGCCACCACATAATACGGATTCCTCCCCACCCCAAAACTCGACCCCACCACAAACGAACCCGACGCACCCTCACCCCCACCCAACCCCAATCCCGTCGCCCCAGCCCACGTGTCGTTCGAACGGTTCTCCAACACGTACCCGGGCACATTCGTCACGTTAAAGATCCGTACGTAGGGGGCGGAAAGGTGATTCCCACTGGCGTCCTTGAGCGCCGTACCTGCCGTAAATCGGTGCAGCCCGACTTGCAGGGGACCATCGGAAATGACGAAGGTAACATTGGTGCCAATGGTGTAAGCCGGAGAGGCAATCACGGTGTAGAGCCAGTCGTCTCCGGTGTCGAGGAGGCCGTCCGGGCCGGCACCTCGCAGTTCAAAACTGGCGGGATTGTTGACGGTGGTGGCCAGCATGTCCTCGGAGAAAGTCAGCGTAAACCGGTCGATGACGGCCGGAACCGAGCTGCCCTCGGCGGGCAGAGTGTCCGCCACCACCTGCGGCGGTGTCAGGTCCACCGGCGTGAGCACATCCACCCGCAGCAGATACTGCGCCAGCAGACCGGCGGAACCGCCGTCGGCACGCACCCGCGCCAGATAACGTCCGTCTGTGGGCACGACATAGCTCAGGTTGGTCTGCCCGGCCGCGCCGGCAAGCAGCGTCGTACCGGCGTTGTTCAACACCTCTAGGATCGGGATCAAGGGGCTGGTAGCCGGTAGCGTGAGGGTCAGCCGGATTTCTGTGCCCGCAGGAAGGTCCAAGAGATAGTTCTGGGCGTCTGGCGGGAGGTTCCGCAATGCATACACGTCGCCCGGGTCACCGGCGCGGAGGTAACCGGCAATCAGCGCCCACTGGTTGGTCCCCTGCCGAGTAAAGACCGGCACATTGGCCTGGGCCACCGTGTTGTTGTCCTCAGCCTCCAACTGCCACGGAGGCGACACCACCAACACCCGCAACCGATACTCCCCCCAATAGTCGTAATTGTAACTCACCCGCACCCGATACACCCCACTCACCGGCAACTCCACCGGCCCCGATTGACCCGTCCCATTATGCCACTGCCCGTAAAAACTCGTCAGCTCCCTCCCGTCCGGACCCTCCAACCGATAATACAACCCACTGTTGCCCGGATTCCCCGGCACCTCCACCGCCACCATCACCCGATCCCCAGCACGCCCACCGAAGCTCCAGTAGTCCACATCACCCCTGCCCGACAGATTGCCCCGCCCATACCCGTGCCGCACCCCACTGCCCACAGGATCCTCCACCAAACCCCCCACCCCAACCGCCCTCAACACCGTCACACTGTTGCCAGAGTAGTTCGCACTGGCCAAATCCAACCAACCATCCCCATCCCAGTCCCCCACCACCACACCAATCGGATTGCCATCCACACTGTACCTCACCGGCCCCTCAAACACCCCAGCCCCACCGTTCAACAGCACCACCACCCGACTGCTCCCATAACTCCCAATCACCACGTCCAACCACCCGTCCCCGTTCAAATCCCCCAATGCCAACCAATACGGATCCGACGTCCCAGCCCCATAACTCACCACCGGCCGCAGCGTCCCATCCCCATTACCCAACAACACCCCCAGCGTGTTGTCCCCACTGTTCACCACCACCACATCCATCAACCCATCCCCATTCACATCCCCCACCGCCACACCCCGAGGACGATTCAACCCACCATACCTCACCCCACCCTCAAACCCACCATCCCCACGCCCCAACCACACACCCACATCCCCACTGCCATAATTGGCCACCACCAGGTCCAACCTCCCATCCCCATTCAAATCCCCAACCGCCAACCCCACAGGACCACTCCCCGCCGCCCAGTTCGTCACCCCACCAAATCCCCCACCCCCAACCCCCAACCTCACACTCACATCCCCACTCCCATTATTCGCCGTCGCCACATCCAACCACCCGTCCCCATTGAAATCCCCCAACACCAACCCATTCGGATTCCTCCCCACCGACCAGTTCGTCACACTCCCAAATCCCCCATCCCCACGCCCCAGCAACACACTCACATCGTGGCTGTACGCATTGGCCACCACCAAATCCATCACCCCGTCCCCGTTCACATCCCCAGCCGCCAACGCCACCGGCCCGTCCCCAGCCCCAACATTCGTCGCCACCCCAAACGTCCCATCCCCACCCCCCAACAACACACTCACATCGTCACTGCTCAAATTCGCCGTCGCCAAATCCATCACACCATCCCCGTTCCAGTCCCCAGCCACCACATAATACGGATTCCTCCCCACCCCAAAACTCGACCCCACCACAAACGAACCCGACGCACCCTCACCCCCAACCAACCCCAACCCCGTCGCCCCAGCCCACGTGTCGTTCGAACGGTTCTCAACCTGGAACAAGCCGAGACGTTCAACGCTAAAGGTGCGAGCGAATGCGGGCGTGAGGGGATTACCTGCGCGATCGAGCACGCCCTGTCCAATGGTGAACCGGGTGAGCCCCAACTGAAGCGGGCCGTCATTCAGATTGACCTGGAGAATGTTACCCCCGGAGTACACGAGCGTCAGGGGGTACAGGATGTCGTCGGCCGTGTCGAAGACGCCGTCGGCGCCCGCTTTCCGGAGATCGAAACTGGCGGGATTGGTTGCGGTTAATGGGCGGAGTGGTTCGGAAAAGACGACGGAGAAGGCATTGATCAGGTCGGTGGTGGTACCTCCCTGGTCGGGCAGAGTAACGCTGCTGACGGTGGGAGGCACGCTGTCCACCACGCTGAGCTCGAGGTAATACCGTGCCAGGATGCCGCGGTTGGCGGATGCGGTCACCCGCGCCAGGTACTCGCCCGCTTGCGCGATGGTGAGGTTGGTCTGGGCTGCAACCTGGGCCACGGGGTTGGTGTCGCCCAGACGGTAGAGGCCCAGCACGGCATCGCCGGGTTGGAGGACAGTCCATGAACCCAATTCCAGCCGGGCGGTAAGCTGGTTACCGGGCTGCAGACTCCCGAGAGCATACCAGTCACCCTCCGGATCGTCTGCCGGCAGCGCACCGACGACAGACATTTGAAACGCTCCCGCCTGGAACACCGTCGGCAGGATGTTGGCGGTATTGGTGTCGTTGTTGGGTTCGGTTTCCAGCGCGGGCCCGCGGCTGAGGTCCACACGCAGGACATAATCGGAGACCTGATTGTCCGTGTACACCCGGATGCGGTAACCGCCCGGGGAGGAAAGCCGGACATTGAAGACTTGCGCCACCCCTGCAGAGCTGCCACTGACGGAGGCCACGCTTTGACCGGAGGGGTCAAGAACCCGAAGTTGCGGCCTCGATGCGCCGATGGCGGTTTCGATGCGGACGCTGAGGCGGTCGCCACCCTCGGCATTGAAGGTCCAATCATCGGCGTTGGCGCTGCCCACACCGTCAAAGGCGTTGGTCACGGCAGCCACGTACCATCCGGAGCCGGGTCTGGCCTCCACCAGGTTGAGCATCTCAAGACCGGCCACGGCTCGATGGACCGCCAGGAGCGTCGCCACGCAAACGCACGCACCAACAAACCTTTTCATGGCATCCAAGCACGACCGACCGAATCCGCTTACCTTAAGTTGCTTGGTCCCAACAGCATCATTCGTCAAGCGGTATTTTATCATTAGCAATCATGTTGGCGATTTGCTCTGCCTTCGTCTGTCTGCTCCGGAGGGCGTCGGCGTGGAAGGTCAACGCGTCTTGGCAGGCAAACAGGCACTGGTTAAAGGCAAGTCCATGGTAGTGCGGCCGTGCGCCCGCACACAATCGTGTACATTACGGATGGGCAGTTCCGTAACAGACCCGACACGATGAGCGATGGCTCGCAGTTCCGGGCGGGGGCGCCAGGGCTGGCCCTCGGAAGACGCTTGCCTTAAGCTCCGCCGCATGATGGCGGTGAGGCAGGGAAGCGCTAGGGAGTGCGTCATGGGGCTGGTCCGGATGACATGGAGCCGGCAGGTCGCCGCTCTGGTGTTGCTGGGATGGGCCGCTGGGTTGGCAGGGGCGGTGATGGAGGTGCAATCGGTCGTAACCTTGGAGCGCAACCCGCGGCTGTTTGTTTGGGCCGAACCGGGTCGGGAAACGGAGCTCCAAGCCCTGCACGCCGGCCTCGGGGTGCGGGTGGTGCATACCATGGTTCCATGCGGCGGATTTCAAATCGTGGAGTTGGGTCGGGGAACGGATCCGGAAACGGTTCTGGAACGGTACCGCATGAGCGGGATGGTGCACCGGGTGGAACCGGATGGGGTTATCCGGGCGGCACAGGCTTTACCGGACGATCCGTTTTTCCAGAACGGTGCCCAATGGCATCTCAACAATTATGGCCAGAACGGTGGGGTGCCGGACGCCGACGTGGACGCGCCCGAGGCATGGGATGTGATCCGGGAGGCGACCAACGTGGTCGTGGCGGTCCTCGACAGTGGGATCCGCTGGTCGCACGAGGACTTGAAGGACAATTTGTGGCGGGATCCGCGCACGGGGTCCAACGGCTTGAACCTGATCACGGGCACGAACAACCCCTGGGACGACAACGGCCACGGCACCCATGTGGCGGGTCTGATTGGTGCCGTGGGCAATAACGGTCGGGGCGTGGCGGGCGTGGCCTGGCGGGTGCAGCTCATGGGGGTGAAGGTCCTGGACAGCCAGGGCAATGGCTATTTCAGCGACGCGGTTTTGGGCGTGGAATACGCAATCACCAACGGCGCGCGGGTTTTGAACATCAGCTGGACAAGTTCCACCTACTCGTCGGCCTTTTCGAATGTCCTTTGGTGGGCGGGGCAACAGGGCGCCGTGGTGGTAACGGCTGCGGGCAATACATCGGCCAACCTCGACACCTTCCCTCTCTGGCCGGCCTCATTGGGTCTACCCCATCAATTAACGGTAGGGGCTTCAACCCGCACCGACGACCGGTACACCCAATCGGCCTACGGCCCGGCGTCGGTCCATCTTTTTGCCCCCGGCGCAACCCTGTATTCCACTTCGAGCAGCGGGGACACGGCTTACACAACCATGAGCGGCACCTCCATGGCGACCGCTGTGGTGAGCGGGGCGGTGGCATTGACGATGGCGCGCTTTCCCGGGGCCGGTCCGACGGAGATCGTGAATCGGATTCTGGCGGCGGTGGACGTGAAGCCGGCGTTCCAGGGCCGGTGCCGAACGGGCGGCCGACTCAACCTGCGCCGGGTTGTGGATCTCCCGCAACTTGCCATGATCCGCAGCCCGGAACCGGTCATGGAGTTGCATGGGCATCCCGGACATGCCTACGAGGTCTGGGGGTCGTCGGACCTGGTGAATTGGCAACGCGTCACCAATATGGTTTTGACCGGAGCAACCTGGAGCTGGCCGGGTCCGGAAGGGCTGCTGCTGCCCAGTCGATTTTACCGGGCCGTGCCCGCACCCTGACGGGTGGCCAACCGCCCGGGCAGCCTCCCCCCAACGAGCACCTGTTGAAGCGCGGGACCCGGGGCCAACCCGTCCTACTGGCGGCCGACATGCGCGCCCACGCCCGAGGGCCCGGCTGGTGCACCGGGAACTTTTAAGCGACTCAACCTTCGTGAACCAGCGCGGTTCGCGCCGCGACCACCATCCCGACCCGGCGCCAGTCATCATCGCGCCTTCCGCTCTGTACCTCGAGACCCAATAACGTCGTCCCGGGCGTTACGGAGCAGACCGGATGGGCACGCAATACAGCGGCCACGGGCCGGCATCGAAGGCTGAGAGATCGTCTCTGCGGACGCGACGACGGAACGCACGTGGCGATGGCGTTCCAAGGCCGGGCGTGGACAGTCACGGTCCGCCCTGAGTGGGCCCTCCACCGGACGGGATGGGGTCGTGCCGTGTCGAGGCTGGCAGCCTCCCACCCCAAGCGGTTCAAGGATCCGTTTCTGTTTCAAGCCTGAAAACAGTTCCTGCCGGCCAAGTTGATCCGGAGCTGGTTGGTGACTGCAGCCGCGTATGTCGAGCGCACTTCATCGAGCTATCCACCGGTCCCATGCGGAACGTTGGGAGGACAGACACCGGTCCGAAGCCGGGCTGCGCGCTTCAGCCGGCGCAGCCCGGCGGTTTCTTCCGCTCCCCCGGGGATGGGGCCCAACGACGGTGGCAGGCCGAACTGCGTGAAGCTGCACTCCCTCCAGCCTCTGCCGCATCAGGTCGAACCCCCAGCCAGGGGCATCATCAGCCGCGCGAAGGCCGTTGCACTGCCTACTGCCACTTTGTAACGACCGTCGCCATGGAGGACACCCACCCTCCCCTGCCGCCACTGCGCGGCCTCCCGGCCAAAATCCGGACGTCGGAACTATCTCGTCGAAATCGGAGATATGCTCGTTGCCGGCGGCACCGGGCGCACATGCCGTTCACTGCCGGGCGCCGGCCGCAATGGGGCAATTCTGAAAAGGCCGGGCACGGGCACTCATGCAAAGCCGCAGCGCCAGGGCATGGACATCCGTCCCCGACCAACCAGCCCGTCGTTTTTCGTCCGGGAAGACGCTACCGTGCCGCTGGACCTCCCCAGCGACGCGGCGGCTCCGGCACCGGGGTCAGGCACGGTCTTGGACAAAGCACGGCGCCACGGCGGCGATTCTGAAAAGAGGCTTGCCGGCCGCCCGCCTCGGAGCCGCCACGGACGCACGCTGGCCCCGATTCCCCCGGCAGCCAAAAGCCTCAAAGGGCGGGGCACTGCGGGGAGGTCCCTCCCCGCGTCACATCCGTGGCGGGGCCGCAAGCACCGACTATTTCTTCAGGTCGGCCAGCGCGGCGCCGAAGTTGATGTGATACACCGCCCTCTGAATCACCAGCGCGGGCACGGATTTCACCCCGGCCCGTTCGGCTTCGGCGATGCGGTCAGGGGCCCGGCCCAGATGCACGATTTCCACGTCGAACCGCGTCGGATCGAGCGCGGCCGCGATGTTTTGTTCGGCTGCCACACACACCGGGCAGCCCGCGTGATAGAATACGGCTTTTGTCTTCATGTTTCGTTTCTGGTCGCGTGTTTGGTTCCGTGCTGCGACGCGCGACCCCGGATGCCGCGCGTCGTCCTTCATTTCAGCCGGAATGCCCCGCAGCGAAAGAGGGCACAAACCGGTGATCGGTTACCGTTTTGTAACCGGGTGCGTGCCCGGCGGATTCCGGCTATACTCGAGCCATGGCGGAGAAAGGCCCGAACAAAGCCCGATTCCTCTCCCTGCCCGAACGTACCGCATATCGCCGGATCGAAGACGTCGTAGGGTGCAAATGGTCTGCGGCGGTGTTGGCGGCAATTGGCCGTGGCGTCACGCGTCCGGGCCAGCTGGAACGGTTCATTCCCGGCATTTCGACCAAGGTCCTGAACGAACGGCTGCGCAAGCTGCTGGATTACGAGTTGATCACCCGCCACGAATTCCCGGGCAAGGTCCTGCGGGTCGAATACCGCCTGACGCCGACCGGACGCAAACTCGTCGATATCCTTGAGCAACTGCGCGAACTCGACGAGGAACACGCCCAACGCCACGGATCAGGCGCGCCGTGAGCCGTCTGCCCGCGTGCGGGCGGTCTAAATCTCTCTGCCGGTGGGGCGGCCATTTCCCGCAAGCTGACGCGACGTTGAAAAGGAGCCCTGCCCGGCCTGCCGTGTTGCAGGGCGAAAAGAACCGGCCGCCGGCGCTCACCAAAGGGACGCGTTGGGCCAGGGCTCATGGTGGATCAGTCACTTGGAACATTGCTGACCTGCATCCGCGGCCCAGGGATCATGTCCGTGGGGACGAAGTGAGGGGTGTACCCCTTTCATTCCGGAGTTGGACATGGGCATTTGAGCTGCGGCGCCGGGGCCTGTTCATGGCCGGGCGCGTGAAACGTAGGATCTCAGGCTTCGCCACCCGGGCACCCGGCCGTCATCTGCCGACCCTGACCTCTGTGGGTGTGATTGACACTTGACCCGGGCCGCTGCCGCAGGTTGCATTGGCGAAGCTGTCGGGTGGGGCCGGCAGCATTAGAAAGGGGAAACAACGCATGGGACAAAAAAGGATCATCTCAGCCTGGATTCAGGGGGGAGCTTGCACGGAAACCTTGGCTGCGCCGGCATCGGCTCGGGCATGGCGACTGGTTTTGTTGGGGGCGCCCGGAGTGGGAAAAGGCACACAGGCGGAGCTGTTGTCGGAACGTCTGGGCGCGGTGCACCTTTCCACGGGCGACATCTTTCGGGCTGCGGGCAATCTGCCGGCCGACCAGCGCAGTCCGGCAATGGAAGAAGCGCTGGGTTACATGCGCCGGGGCGAGCTCGTGCCGGACGAACTGGTGATCCGGTTGGTGGAGGAACGAAGGGCCTGTTTGCGGCTGCCCTGCGGTTTTTTGCTAGACGGGTATCCGCGCACGGTACCCCAGGCTGAAGCGCTCCAAAAGCTGCTGGATCGCGAAGGGCTCGCGCTGGACGCCGTGCTGGACTACGAACTCCCGTTGGAGGTGGTGGTTCGACGGCTGAGCGGTCGCCGGGTCTGCAGCCAATGTCAGGCGGCCTTCCACATTGAGACACGCCCGCCCCAAAAGGATGGGGTGTGTGACCACTGCGGAGGTGTCCTGGTGCAGCGCCCGGATGATCGACCGGAGGCGATCCGGGTGCGGATGGAGGTTTATCAGCAAAGCACCGCACCGCTGATTGCGTATTACCGCGACCGTGGGCTGCTGGTGAGTGTGCCGGCCGAGGGAACACCGGAGCAGATCCTTCAGCGCACCCTGAACCTCCTCGAGCAGAGAAAAGGCGTGGCCTCGCTGGCCTCTGCCTGACGCGAACGCCCCCACGGCGGAGTCAGGAGCGGCCAGGGCGTAAAACGTCGCCGGCACGACGAGATCGGAAGGGCGAACCCGCCCATGGTCAGGCTCGAGCCGGCCGCCTCCGGGCTGCCGTCCACATGATGGAGCTTCCAACCGGTCAAGGGACCTCGCAAGCCGGCCCAGGTCACCGGGCGGATCTACGGTCCGAATTCCGAATGGCGTGAAGGCAGCCTGGTTTGCTTGAGCCGGGTTTGCCGGAGCCCCTTTGCCATGCGAGGCGTTTTGGGCGCTGCCCGGGGAAAGCCCGCCCGGGTCAGCCAGGTTTTTGATCGGGGACCGAACCCGGCAGTCGAGGACCGGTCGGGTGTCCCCTGCGCAAGAGCTGGCGACCGCGATGATCCTGGGCTAGATTGAGGTGGCAGGTGCAGTGGCTCAACCAACCAAACCCGCCGTTGAACCCGGCTTATGAGCAAGCAACTCACCCTCGAACAGTGCATGGCCTTTCTGAACTGGCAATGGGACGGCATCCGACGGGCCGCGGCCTCGCGGGTGGCGCTAAGCAGAACCGCCGTCACGATTTCGCGGGAGACAGGAGCCGGCGCGCATGCCGTTGCGACCCGCCTGGCCGAATGTTTGCAGGCGCTGTCGCCCAGGGGAAGTCGGCCATGGACGGTTTTCGACCGGAACCTCATCGAGCAGGTGCTGGAAGATCATCATTTGCCGGCACGCCTGGCGGAGCATCTGCCGGAGGACACCTCCTCGCAGCTGGACGATATTCTGGATGATCTGCTCGGATTGTGTCCGGATTCGTGGACCCTGGTGCAGGATACGGCAGAGACGATCCTGCGGCTGGCGATGCTGGGGCATGTGATTCTGATCGGACGCGCGGCGGCGGTGGTCACGGCACGGCTGCCGCATGTGTTGCACGTGCGCTTGGTGGCGCCGTTTGAGGTGCGGGTGGCACGGGTCCAGGCGGACCGCAAGCTGAGTCGGCAGGAAGCGGAACAGGTGGTGCGTCGCGAGGACCGGGGGCGGGCGCGGTACTGGAAACGGTATTATGGCGCGGACGTGAATGATCCACTGCTTTATCATTTGGTGTTGAACACGGGCAGGCTGAGTTGTGATGAGGCCGTAGCGGTCATCCTGCAGGCGATGCGGGGTGGATCTGGATCGGGCCGCGCTTGACCCGGGTTTCGGGCTGGGCCATTGGTGCTGGGTGTGAGCCGGAGAGGCCGGCGACATGGGGGTTCACGCGTGCGTCCGGGTCGGAAATCCGGACGGCGCCGGGCTGGTTGGCTGATGTGGGCCGGCATCGTCGCGTTGGTGGCGGCGGTGGCGGTGGCACGGTTCCCCGTTCATCCCTGGATGGATCGGGCGCGCGCCATTGTTAACAATCGGAGAGGGCACCTCGGGGAGAATCCTCCCACCCGCACGGCCCGTTCACAGGACCCGGCGCGTAAGTCTCCAAGTTCGGTTCCCACCCAGAGTTTGGCGTCCGTCCCTGCGCAACCGTCCAAGGTGCGGGAACCAGTTGCGCCATCCACCGGGACAACCCCGGGCCGCACCGTCGCCGCTGAATCCTTCTACCCGCGGCCCGCACAGACGGTCCTGGAGCTTCAGGTGGCCCTGGCGCGGCAGGTGCTTTCGCCCGGTTCCATCGACGGGGTGATGGGTGGATCGACCCGAAAAGCGTTGGCGGCATTCCAGGAACAATCCGGTTTGCCGGTCACGGGGGAGTGGGACGAGGCAACGCGGGCCCGGCTGTGGTTGGAACGACCCGCCCTGAAACTCCATACGGTGACGGACGAGGATCGGCGGGGATTGCAACCTTTGCACGCCAGTTGGTGGGGCAAATCCATCCAGGAAGCCCTGGAACACGAGACCCTGTTGGAGCGACTGGCCGAGCAGCACCATGCGTCGCCGGGCCTGCTGCAACGGCTGAATCCCGGGACGGACTGGGACGGGTTGGAGCCGGGTCGGACCGTTTGGGTGCCGGACGTGGAGTATCCGCCACCGCGAGGGACGGCGGCAAGGTTGTTGATCCGGCTGGGCGAACGCTGGTTGCGCGCCTACGACGCCGACGGTTCTCTGCTGGCCCATTTCCCCTGCAGCGTGGCCCGAAGTGTGGAGAAACGGCCCGTGGGCCGGCTGTACGTGGCAGTGGTGGTGGAACGACCGAACTACACGTTCAACCCGGAGATCTTCCCAGACGCACCTGAAGCGAGGGAACCGGGCCGCAAGTTGATTCTGCCGCCGGGCCCGAACAACCCGGTGGGCCTGGCATGGATCGGGCTGGACCGTCCCGGCTACGGGATCCACGGAACGCCCTCGCCGGAACGGGTGGGTCGGCCCGAATCCCGCGGCTGTTTCCGGTTGACCAACTGGGATGCCCTTTACCTGCTGCGGCTGGTGCGCGTGGGCACGCCCGTGGACGTCGAACCCTGAAACCGGTTTCCCCAAGACGTCAGGCACGGGCAGAACCGCTCAGTGACAACAGGTGGGAGATGAATCCGGGGCCGGGCCCGGGCTCAGGTACGGAATGCCGAGCGCCAGGCCGCGCAACACCAGCAGCACCCCCACCAGCGCAACCCCATACGGAATCCAACGCCGGACCCGGATCCGCACCCACGCGGGCATGAATCCCGGCGCCAGGGTCAATGCCAAAGTCAACGGGACCGTGCCAAGGCCAAATCCGACCATGAACTGGAGAGCATGCAGGAAACTCCCCGAGGCCGTGGCCGCAGCCGCTGCAACGTAAACCAGGCCGCACGGGAGGAATCCGTTCAACAGGCCCAAACCGTAAAGGGCGGGGACTGAATGCTCGCGCATGAGTTCCTGCATCCCGCGGGTCAACCACGCCGGCAGATTCCACCCGGGAAACGGTGTGTGCCAAAGGCGGTTCCAGAACAACCCGCCCAGCAGGAGAGCCCCGAGCACAAGGGACACCCAGCGCTGGACGCCGGCCCATGCCAGGCTGCGGCCCAACAAGCCGAAGACCACCCCCAAACCGGCGTAGGTGGTCACACGGCCCAGGTGATACAGGCACCGGCCCGCGATCCAGCGCAGCCGTGATCCGGCCGGCCCCGGCAGGGCAAGCATCAACGGCCCGCACATGCCGGCGCAATGCAGACTGCCCGCCAGCCCCAGGGCAACGGCGGAAATCCAAAGCCCCCAATGCACATCCCCTTGCATGGAAATGTCGGTCGCGTCCCTGACCGGCCTTTCCAAGCGTGCGCGGCCGGCCGCTCCCGTCGGCGAACGGTAGGCGAACCGGCGCGTGCCTGCAGGCGTGCCGGTACACGACGCCGGGAGAACGAGGGTGATGGGGTACCATCTCGACCCGGCCCCGCGTTCCCGGCCAACGTTGGGTCTTTGCATCGAAGTCGGAATGGGGCATGCTCGGCGGGCCCGCGAATTCCGGGCAGGCATGAGACTGGCTTGGTTGTCGTCTGGACTCGGTTTGCTGCTGTTGGGATTGGGTCTTCTGGGTTGGTTTCGACCCCAGAGGACCATGGCTGCGTTGCAACGGTTTCCGCGTTCGATTGTGTGGGGCACCGTGCTGACCCTGCTGGCCACGGGGTGGTTCCTTTACTACGTGGCGCAGGAGAACATTGCCGATTTTGCGCCGATCAAGCCGCATTTGATGGTGGCTTTTGGCGTGGTGGGCGTGGGGACGTGTCTGTTTGTGAAGGACTACCTGGGCGCGCGTGGCCTGGCGGTGGTGTGGTTGTTGCTGGCCAAGTGCATGGTGGACACGGGCCGCCCGCACCTGGGCGAGACGCCATGGGTGTTGGTGAATCAGACGCTGGCCTACGTCCTGGTGGTGGCCGGCATGTGGGTCACGATTTCGCCGTTTCGGTTGCGGGATTGGATCGGTTGGTGCACCGCCGGAGAAAAACGCTTCAGGATGTTTGTCACCGGTCTGGTGGGACTGGGGTTGTTGCTGCTGGTGCTGGCCGGGACGGCATATCGAGACCTGTAAACGGGAGGCGCAACGGTTTGTGAGCGGGAAGCAGGGCAGGATTCTGGTGATTCGCGGCGGAGCCATCGGGGACTTCATTTTGACCCTGCCGGCGATGGCCGCGCTCCGCCAGAACTTCCCGCGGGCACACCTGGAGGTGCTCGGGTACCCGCACATTGCGCAGCTGGCGCTGGCGGGCGGCTGGGTGGACGCGGTCCGGCCCATTGAAGCGCGTGCCCTGGCAGGGTTCTTTGCCCGCAACGGCACGTTGTCGGAGTCCTGGTGTGCGTACTTCTCGGAGTTTGACCTGATCCTTTCGTACCTCTACGACCCGGACCGGATTTTCGAAGAGAACGTCCGGCGTTGTTCACCGGCCCAGTTCATTGCCGGTCCGCATCGACCGGACGAATCGGCCGGCATACATGCCACGCGGGTGTTTTTGCGGCCGTTGGAACGGCTGGCGATTTTCGATGCGGATCCGGTACCGCGCCTGCGGCTGCCGGAGGTGAACGCCGACCCGGACGCCCCCGTGGCCCTGCATCCCGGCAGCGGCAGCGAACGCAAGAACTGGCCGGAGGCGCGGTGGGCGGATCTGTTGCAGTACCTGGTGCGCTCGACCCGGAGGCGCTTCTTGTTGGTCGGAGGCGAAGCGGAAGGCGAACGGCTTCAGCACCTGGCCGCCGCCGCCCCGCCTGCGCGCCGTGAGCTGTGCCAGAGCCTGCCCCTGGCGGATCTGGCACGGCGGTTGAAGGCCTGCGCGGCTTTCGTGGGGCATGACTCGGGAATCACCCACCTGGCGGCGGCGGTGGGATTGCCCGTGGTGGTGCTCTGGCCGGACACGCCGGAAGAGGTGTGGCGCCCGCAGGGGGATCACGTGCGGTTGGTCCGGTCTCCACGCGGGATCCGGTCGCTCCCGGTGGAGGATGTGGTGCGTGCCGTGGACGAAATGCTCGAATCGCTCCCGAAAGCCCCGGCTTCGAGGGGGGAACCGGACTCGAGCCCGGGTCCGGCAGGTTAATCCGGCAGCCCCAACGAGTTGATAACGCTGCGGCCGGCCGGTTCAACTGCGCCGGCCCAAGCCGAGCACCTCGCGGCAGTACCGCAGGCTGCGTTCCAGCTCGTCCCGCTGGTAGGCGCGCTCCTCCTCCGCATTGGCAAAGCGGCGGGAGGGGAGAGGTCGGCCGCGCTTGGCCAGCGCGAGGAACGCCGCAAAGTCGGCGGCCCGCGCGGTCGGATAGGCCTCCCAGAACTCCGGCTCGAGATAGGGAAACTCCCGGGCGAAACCCGAGATGGTCTCGATGTGCACGGGAACCTCGGGACACGTCTCGGCAAACCGGTCAAAGAATGTTTTGAGGTCCAGGCATCCCTCGCCCATGGCGGTCCATTGGACCTTGGCCCCGCGTTCGTATTCCCACACCATCGCATCGCGCAGGCTGGTGCAAAGGGTGTAGCGACCCAGGACAGCGAAACTGCGCAGGGGATCTTCAAGGGTCCAGCAGGCGTTGCCGGAATCAAAATTAACGCCCACGAAGTCCGTGCCCGCGTCCTCGACAAGCTCCGCCAGTTCATGGGCCTGCATGTCCCCGGCATGGTTTTCCACGGCGATCCGGATTCCGGCGTCCAGGGCACGACTGCGACAGGCTTTGAGCACGCGGACGGTGTCGGCGATTCGCGCCCGGATGCCGCCTGGGGTGCGACGGTCTTCCATCGTGCCCAAGACCACTCGAAGCACGGGCGAGCCCAGGTCGCTGGCCATCCGGATTCCGAGGCTCAGGTGTTCCTCGGCCGTGCCCCAACGATCGCGAAAGGCGCGGGAGGTGGGGCAGATGCTCCACGTGCCGAGGTACAGGGCAACGCCCAGGTCCTGGGCACGGGCTCGGAGCTCCCGCAGATAAGCCGTGTCGTGACTTTCGAACGCGTCCAGGTCGCTGATGAAAAGGGAGTCCACCTTCAGCGTGGCCGCATACTCCAGCAACCGGGGTGCCTTCCAGCCCATGGCCCGCACGGCGAAGTTGTCGAAACCCAGTTTCAGGCGCGGTCGCGTCGCCGGTTGGGCCGCTTGGAGGTTGAGCAGCGGCACTGCCCCGCCGACTGCAGCGGTTGCGGCCAGCGTTGTCTGCAGAAAGGTGCGCCGGGAAAGCCTTCGAGGCCGGTTCGATTGCCGTTCCATGGCGGAATTCTGTACCGCCGGGGCGTTGGGCGCGCCAGTTTAATTCCACAGCCCGGCGGCCGGCATCCCATCGGCGCAACGGGAACGTCCTCCCCGGGGCCGGGCAGCGGCGCCCCGGACATTGCCGCGTGCCAATCGGCCCTTTAGGCTTGCATACGGCCAACGATGCGAGTGATCAACGCCATGCTCGGGCTGGGCAGGGGGGGACTGGAGGAGAGCTTTGTCGTGTACCATGAAGTGCTCCGCGCCGCCGGGCACGAAGTGGTTTCCCTGCTTGATCCGAGGGCGGCCGTGGCGGAAGAGGTTCGCAGTCTGGGAGTTCTGATGGAGCCCGTGCGGGTTTTCACGCGGTGGGACCCGATCTCGATCTGGCGGGTTCGCAAGATCCTGCGCCGGCGTGCGCCTGACGCGATTGTCACGCATGGCAACCGGGCGGGCTCTCTCCTGCTCAGGGCCGCGCGAGGCCGGTGGCCGGTCATCGCGCGTTTGCCAAATTACCGCTTTCGCCGGGTGCTGGCCTGTGACGGTTTCATAGCGATTCTGCCGGACCAACGCGAGGCACTGTACCGCGCCGGCGTACCGCAAGACCGGGTCTTTCACATCCCCAGCATGCTGCCCCGGCTGCCGCCCCGGCGGGCAGAGGTCGGCCCCTTGCCGCCGGTCATCGGGGTGATGAGCCGGTTCCACCCGGTGAAAGGGCTGGATGTATTCCTGCACGCACTCCGGTGGCTGAAGGACCAAGGGGTCCGATTTCGGGCTGTGCTGGCAGGAGACGGGGAACTGCGTCCGGTCCTGGAGGGCCTGACGCGCCAACTGGCCCTGGAGGCCGAGGTGGTGTTTCCCGGCTGGGTACATGACAAAACGGCTTTCCTACACTCGCTGGGGGTGTTTTGCCTGCCGTCGCTCCAGGAGGCGTTTTCCCGGGCCATGTTGGAGGCCATGGCCCATGAGGTCCCGCTGGTGGTGACCGACAGCGACGGCCCTCGCCAGGTCGTGGAGCATGAACGGACAGGGCTGGTGGTCCCGCGGGGAAATCCCGTGGCTCTGGGGCAGGCCCTGCAACGGCTGTTGCAGGAGCCGGATCTGGCACGTGCCCTGGCCCGACTGGCCCGAGCCAAGGTGGAATCCACATACACCATCGAGGCGACGGCGCCGCTGCTCCACCGTGCTCTCGAAACCGTGGTAACCCGGCACGGTAAACCGCGGTGAAAGAACCAGCCGAGTTCCGAGCCCGACGGGCACAATGGACGCCGGGCGCCGTCCGAAGTCCGGGTCGGCCGGGCCGCAACGGGCCGGCGCTTCCGCGGGCCTCTCAATCCGTTTTTCGGGTGACGGCCCAACCCCGCGGAGTTATGGTGCCCGTGTGAAAAGCTTCCGTGGCTCAGGGGCAGGATGGTTGGGGCTGCTGGGGATGGCCCTGGTGGCGCAGGCGGTGGAAGCGGCCGTAGACCTGCAAGAGGTCAGGGCATGGCCACTGCCGGGCCGGGTGGCGGAAGTGGGACGCCTTGCGCCGGACCCGGCTCAGCAGCGGCTGTTTGTGGCGTTACCGCAAGCGGACACGGTTCAGGTGCTGGACCTGGCGGCGGGAAGGTTCCTTCGCCCGTTGTCGGTCCCTTCGCCCCGGGCCCTGTGGTACGAGCAGCGTCCCAAGATTCTCTATGTAGGCAGCGACTCGTCCGGCGGCCAGATCAAGATTTTGGACGTGGAGGCGTGGCGGACGTTAAAGACGGTGGGGCGGCTGCCAGGGGTGGTCCAGATACGGCGTGACCCGCCCTCGTTCCGGATTTACGCAGCCCATGGCGAGGGCGCACTGGCCGTGCTGCATGCGGACACGGGTGTGCATACCTTGTCGATCCTGCTACCGGACCGGCCTGGGGACGTTGTGTTGGAGCGCTCGGGACAACGCATTTTCGTGAGTCTGCAACGGTCAAACGCCATCGCGGTGGTGGACCGCCTGACCCGGGAGATGACCGAGGTCTGGGCGCTGAACAACGCACGGCAGCCGGGCCCGCTGGCCTTGGACGAAGACCGGAGCCGCCTGTATATCGCGTGCGCTTCGCCGGGATCGGTCCTGGTCTGGGATACAGCAGGCGCACGCGAGGTCGAACGGCTGCCCGTCGAGGGCGCAGTGCGATGGTTGTTTGTTGATCCTGTACGAAAGCGGCTGCTGGCAGGCACGGACGCGGGTCAGTGCCACGTCTGGCAGGTGGAGGAAACCGGAAAGTTCACCCACCTGGGAGCGGCTCCCCTGGGTTCCGGCAGGACCGAGGCACTCTACGACCCCGAGGAAGGTGCCCTTTTCGTTGCCCTTCCCCAGGAACGCGGTCAGCCTGCGGCAATCCGCAAGTACGTGTGGCGGCGTTGAGCGGATCCGTAAGACCGCCGGCCCTGAAGGGGGAAGCTTCATTCCTGCCCTCCGCGGGTTTGGAGGTTGGGCGCCGGAACGGCCAGAACCCGGAAGCGCCGTTCCCGAGCAGGTGCGTCCTTGCATGCCCTGCCGTGGATTGTCTCCGCCCCGTCGTCACTCACGATCCACAACTGCGGCGGGTGGATCCCGGGCCATCGGGTGAGACCTTCCGGATTGAGCCCGGCAAAGTCGTACCCGGCAAGGCGCCGGGGCGGTTCCTTCGCGTTGCCCGACCAGTAAAAGAGGGCCGGCGAGCGCGCGCCATCGGTAGACCCGGCCAACAACAGGTATCCCGAGCCCCATTCCAATGCACCGCGCAATCCCCGACCGCCCAGGTCGAGCAGCACGGGGTCGCCAAACCGTGGCGGCTCACCGGCCACTGCCGAGTGCGGGTTCAGCAGGCTCACCATCAAGGCGCGACCTTCGAACAGCGGATTTCGGAAGCCGATCCACAGGGATCCGTTGGGTCCTGCGGCCAGGGCCTCGATGTTCAGGCCACCGGCGGCTTTGGGCGGTCGCCGGGCAGCCTCTGCCAGGCCCAGCGCAGCGTACCGCGGATCGGCAAAAAGCGCGTCCAAAAGGCCGGTGCACACGGCAACCGACCCTCCGGACGGCACGGACCCCAGAAACCAGGACCGCGGGGTCCGCAACAGCGCCTGCCGTCGCGGGGCAGGTTCCCCGGAGGCGTTCCGGCCGTGGGAGGTAATCCAGTAAAGTTCGTCGTTGATGCGGGCCACGCCTTCGAGATCGAGTTCGCCCCGGCCCTGCATCGGGGGCAGGAGGCGGTTGAGGTTCAGCTCGCGGATCGGTGGGCCGGGTCGGGTCCAGTCATAAACCCGCAGGACGTTGTCCTCGTCATTGGCCACCACGAAGGTGGTGTCATCCAGCGCCTCGATGGCCGAGGCGTCGCACATCCGTTCGAACAGGCGAATCTCTCGGGCGGGGATCTCTTGCGAGTCGCTCGGGCACGCTGTCATGGCAAGTGCCATCAGGGTCGGAAGGCCCAAGCCGACCCAGCCCGAACGGAATCGAATCTTCGTTGGTGTCATCGTGCCGCAACGGTGGCCGTGGGTGTCCGGCCTGTCAAATCCCCTGCCCGGCCGGGTCGTGGGAGGAAGGTGCGTGGAGCACCGGGACAAGGCCGGTTAGTCGCGGCGGGCACGGGCGGTCTCCGCCGGGCTTCGCCCGGTCCCGCCATTGGCCGGCAAACTGCACGACCTCCCGGTTGTCAGCGCCGGTGGCGGGCCGGATGGGGTTGGGAAAAATCTGGCCCGGCACGGGACCGCGTTTCACACTGGCATCGTGCATCTGGCTCGCCTGCGGCTGCGCAACTTTCGGAATTATGCCCGGCTGGACGTGACGTTTGAGCCGGGCTTTCACCTCCTGCTGGGCCGAAATGCCCAGGGCAAGACCAACATTCTCGAGGCCATTTATCTGTTGGCCACGCTGCGCTCGTTTCGCGGGGTGGGCAATGCGGATTTGGTCCGGTTCGGCCAGTCCGGGTATCTGGTGGCCGCCGGGGTGGTCAGTGACGTGGCCCACGAGATCAGCATTTACTGGTCGCGCCAGGAACGCCGTCTGACCCTGGATGGTCGGGCCGTACGGCGGTTGGAAGAGTATCTGGGGACCTTCCGGGTGACGGTCTTTTGCACCGAGGACCTGCAACTGATCAAGGGCACCGCACGACATCGCCGACGTTTCCTGGACCTGCTGCTCACGCAGACCGAACCCGATTACCTGAGCTGGTGGCAGCGGTACCTCCGTGCCCTGCGGGCCCGCAACGCACTGTTAAAACAGACGACGGTGGACCTGGTGGCCCTGGACGGGTTCACTCGCGAACTGGTCGCCGCCGGACAAATGCTGATGGAACGGCGCCGTCGCTTGGTCCCACGCGTGGCCGCACGGGTGCTGGAGGCGTACCGTAGAATCTCCGGTGGCTCGGAGGAAATCCGGCTCCGGTATCAGTCGACCGTCAGGGAGGATTTCGCGACCGAACTCGTTCGGGTTCGGGATCGCGAACTGGCGCGCAGAGTGACCCTGCTGGGGCCGCATTTGGACGATTTGGAAATCCTGCTGGAAGATCGGCCGGCCGCTGCCTTCGCCAGCGAGGGACAGAAACGGTCGATGGCCCTGGCGCTGAAAATGGCCCAGGCCGAGCTGTTCACGGAGGTCCACGGAGCGCCGCCAGTCCTCCTGATTGATGACGTCATGGGTGAACTCGACGAATCGCGGCGGGCCGCCTTCCTGCCCTTGCTGGAACGGGCGCACTTGGCGCGGTCCCAGGTGTTCATGACGGCCACGGAGGAAAGCTGGCCCAAGGAACTCGCCCCTCGCCTCATCCGCTGGCGGGTCGAATCCGGCACGCTCAAACCGGACCGGCCAGGCTGAAGGAACGCTGCCCCTACCGGGCAGGAAGCCAAAAAAGTTGTGGCGACCGAGTCGAAGCAGCCCCGGCCCCGCGCCAGCCGCTCAAAACCTCCCCCCTTTTCGGGCCGCCCGCGCAAAACCCTTCGGACGGGCTGCGCAATGGCCCGGTCGGGCCCTCACTTAGTGGCCACAGCCGCAACCGCAGCCACAGCCGCCGCCGCGCGAACGGGAAGAGGTCGAACAACAGGCGTCCTCGCCCGCCCCACCGCTGCTGCCCGACGCAAACACCGAAAACTGCTTGGTCAGACGCGTCGAACCGCAGTGCGGACAACGCGTACCGGACCAATCCGTGGATCGGACCAAAACCTCGCTGTCGCGCTGGCAGTCTTCGCAATGAAACTCGTAGATCGGCATGGACCCAAATTTATCCGAACTCCGGCGGGGCGCAATCGGGCGAGCGCACGCACGACGGCCCCCCTGCCGGCGGTGAACGGCCCTGGTCCCATTGCCGGACCATGGAGGGCCGGAGTGGATCGGGCCGTTCGGCCGGAGCGCGGGCGCACTCGATGGGGCCGGATCGGACCGAGCCGCATCTTGCACACCCGGCGCGGGTGTGCAGATACTGCGCCCGTGGAAAACAGCATCGCGCAGCTGACCGACAAACTGCTGGCTTCCTACCAGGAAGTGGGTGCCATCAATCACCTGGACGGACAGAACCTGCCGTCCAAACGCGTGATCGTGCGGATCACGCAGGAGCTGCTCTGTTTGCTGTTTCCCGGGTTTTTTGAGGAACGGCCCCTGCGAGCAGACGAGGTGCGGACGGTGACCGCCCGGCGCCTGCGCAGTGTGGCCACGGCGCTGGAACGCGAGGTGTACCGAAGTCTGGTGTACATGCCGCCGCCGGAATATCCCAAGAAGAGCCTGCGGCAGGCGGCCCGGTCCATCACGCTGGGGTTGCTGGAAAGTCTGCCCCGGTTGCGCGAGATCCTGCGCACGGACATCGAGGCGGCCTACAACGGCGACCCGGCCGCCCTGAGTCGCGAGGAGGTGATCCTGGCCTACCCGTTTGTGGAAACGATCGCCGTCCAGCGGCTGGCGCACGAACTGTATCTGGCCAAGGTGCCGCTGATCCCGCGCATGATGACCGAATGGGCGCACAGCCGCAGCGGAATGGACCTGCACCCCGGTGCCCAGATCGGAACCCACTTCTTCGTGGACCATTGCACCGGCACGGTGGTCGGCGAAACCGCGATCATCGGCAACCACGTCAAGATGTACCAGGGAGTCGGCCTTGTCGCTCGTTCGCTCGCAGCCGGCCAGGCACTGAAAGGCCAGAAACGGCATCCCACAATCGAGGACCATGTCACCATCTACGCCGGGGCCACCATCATGGGCGGGGACACCGTGGTGGGCGCCGGCAGCACGATTGGTGCAAACGTCTTTTTGACCACCAGTGTGCCGCCGCGTTCGCTGGTGATCCAGAAGGACGCCAACATCCGGGTCATGCCCAAGGGCGAACGAACCCGGCACGAACCGGACATCCAGATCTGAGTCCGGTCGGGGCGCCCCCGGAAGCCGCGACGCACAACGCAGGGAAAGGTTTGCGGGGAAAAAAAGAATGGAGCGGGCGAAGGGAATCGAACCCTCGCATGGAGCTTGGAAGGCTCCCGTTCTACCACTGAACTACGCCCGCATCCACGGTCGGTTGTCATCGTAACCCCGGCGCTTGCTTTGTCAATGGGGCAACCCTAGGCTCGGAAGCCGGATGAAGGCGTGGTTGTTGACCGGTGGACGGGTGGTGGACCCGGCCGAAGGCAGGGACGGTCCGGCCGACGTGCTGATTCAGGACGGGAAAATTGTCGCGGTCGGAGAGGCAGCCGCCGCGCTTTGTCCGCCGGATGCGGAACGGGTGGACGTACGGGGATGCGTGGTCAGCCCGGGCTGGATCGACATGCACGTGCATTTGCGGGAGCCCGGGCAGACGGCCAAGGAAACCATCGCCACCGGCACGGCGGCAGCGGCCCGGGGGGGATTCACCTGCGTGGTGTGCATGCCGAACACCTCGCCCCCCATTGACAACGCCGGCACGGTGGCGTTGATCCGTCAACGGGCGGCCGAGCAGGCGCATGTGCATGTGCTGGTGGCCGGCGCCATCACCAAAGGGCTGGCAGGCGAGGAACTGGCACCCATCGGGGGACTGAAACGTGCGGGTGTGGTGGCCATCACCGACGACGGCCGCTGCGTGCAGAACCACGAGCTGATGCGGCGCGCCCTCGAGTATGCCCGCATGTTTAACCTGCCGGTGCTGGACCACTGCCAGGACGAGTCGCTGGTCAGCGACGGCGTGGCACACGAAGGCGTCTGGAGCGTGCTGTTGGGGTTGCGCGGCTGGCCGGCGGTGGGCGAGACACTCATGGTGGCCCGGGACATCCTGTTGGCGGAACTGACCGGTTGCCACGTACACTGCCAGCATCTGAGCGCCGCAGGGAGCGTGGCGCTGGTGCGGGAGGCCCGGCGCCGCGGCATCCCCGTCTCTGCCGAGGCGTGTCCGCATCATTTCGTCCTCACGGATGCCGCACTGGCCGGCAGCGAAAAGTTCTGGGCGACGGACGGCACGGGGGTTTGGGGTATGGCGGGACGACGGGATCTGCCCCATTGGCCCGCGTACGACACCAGGTTCAAAATGAACCCGCCCATCCGGTCGGCACGGGATCGGGAAGCCATCCTGGAAGGCGTGGCCGACGGCACCATCGAGGTGCTGGCCACGGATCACGCACCACATTGCAGTTACGAAAAAGAGGTCGAGTTTGACTACGCCCCGTTCGGCATCACCGGATTGGAAACCGCGCTGCCACTGGCCCTCATGCAGTTCTATCACTCCGGCCGAATGACCCTGGCGGACCTCATCGCCCGGTTTACGGTCGGCCCGGCCCGAATCCTCGGTGTGGACAAGGGGACCCTCCGACCGGGTGCGGCTGCCGACATCACGGTGTTCGACCCCGACGCCGAGTGGGTCTTCACGCCGGAAGATACCCGGAGCAAGTCACGGAACAGCCCGTTTTACGGTTGGCCGCTGAAAGGCCGCGCCGTGATGACCTTTGTCGCCGGCCGCAGGGTATACCCGTGACCGGCTGGAGGTTTCGCCACGGACCGATCTGCTGCACCGGGCCCACCCCGAACGCCGCGCCTGTGAAGGCGGTCCACCCGGGCATCCTGCTGCGAACCGGTCTGGTTCCGGACCCGCACGGGCCGTTTGACATCGCACTGAAGCGGCATACTCTGGAACGCCGTTGTTGGTGGGAGCTTCCGCGCAGGTTGCGTTCCGAAGACCGGCTGTTCCGGATCTGCCGGGCAGGGCACGAGGCCCCGGGACGGGTTCGGCACCGGCACCACCCGAGCAGGCGAAGAACCGCTCGCAACCGGCCGGGCCGCCCGGGGAACAATGGCCGGGAGCCGCACCCGGAACGGGTGACCACCGGGTCCCACCAATCCGGGCGTGAACCGGCAGGGAGCAACATCGACGGAGGGAAACCTGAACAAGGCTTTATGGCGACGGAAACTGAGACCCAACAAACCGCACCGGTGGCCCGGCTCGAGCTGGAGGGCCGGGTGTATGAACTGCCCATTGTGGTGGGATCGGAAGGGGAGAAGGCCATCGACATCAGTCGGCTGCGCGAGTTGACCGGCTACATCACCCTGGACGACGGCTACGCCAACACCGGGTCGTGCACCAGCGCCATCACGTTCATCGACGGTGAGAAGGGCATCCTGCGCTACCGGGGTTATCCCATCGAGGAACTGGCCGAGAAATCCACCTTCATCGAAACCGCGTGGCTGTTGATCTACGGCGAACTGCCCACCCGCGCCCAGCTGCAGCGGTTCTCGGACCTGCTGACGGAAAACCAGGACCTGCACGAGGACCTGAAACATCACTTCGAGGGGTTCCCCGCCACGGCCCATCCCATGGCGATCCTGTCCTCGATGATCAATGCCAGCAGTTGTTTTTACCCGGGCCTCATGGGGCCCGCGAACCGGGAGCGCTTCGACGTGCACGCCGCCCGGTTGATTTCGCAGGTCCGAACCATCGCGGCGTTCGCCTATCGGAAGTCGCGCGGGTTGCCCATCATTTATCCGCGCAAGAAGTACAAGTACACCGCCAACTTCCTGCACATGCTCTTTTCGGACGTGTACGAGGACTATCCACTGCGTCCCGAGGTGGTCCGGGCGCTGGATCTCATCTTCCTGCTCCACGCGGATCACGAGCAGAACTGTTCCACCTCCACCGTGCGGATGGTGGCTTCGAGCCAGGCCAACCTCTTTGCCAGTGCGGCCGCCGGCGTGTGCGCCCTGTGGGGGCCGTTGCACGGCGGGGCCAACCAGGCCGTCATCGAGATGCTGGAGGAAATCCATGCCTCCGGGGGCGACGGCCGCGAACTCATCGAGGCGGTTAAGAGCAAGAAAGGGGGGCGCCGCCTCATGGGCTTCGGCCATCGGGTGTACAAGAACTACGACCCCCGCGCCAGGATCATCAAGAAGGCCTGTGATGACCTCCTGCAGGCACTGCAGCTGCATGATCCGCTGCTGGACATCGCCCGACGCCTGGAGGAAGCCGCCCTGAACGACCCGTACTTCATCGAGCGCAAGCTCTATCCAAACGTGGACTTTTACAGCGGCATCATCATGCGGGCCATCGGACTGCCCAAGGAGATGTTTCCGGTCATCTTCGCCATCGGCCGCATGCCGGGCTGGATCGCCAACTTCCGCGAAATCCTGTTCGCGCCGAAGGCCAAGATCTACCGGCCCCGCCAGATTTACACCGGTTCCACGGTGCGTCATTACGTGCCGATCGAGCAACGCGGCTGACCGCCGTCCGGGCCTTGGAGGAGACGCACAGGTTCCGAATCCATCCCGCGGCCATGCGGGCCTCTCCGATGCCACGCTTCAGCACGCGGGCGGCCGGACCGGGTCGGATCGAAAAGGGTCGCCTTCCGGCGAGCGGGGCACACCACGATACGCTTGCCAAACCATCGCGGACTGTTCCAGTTTGGTAGTTGGTATGAAGACGCCTCGATTGGTGGTGCTGACGGATCTCGGCCATTTCAAGGCGGCCCGGCTGGAGACGACCCTGCGCGGGACACCCCGCCTGGAATGGTTGGAGGATGTGCGGTTGGAAAGCTACCCCAACCGCGTGGTGGACAAGGTGACCGATCTGGCCGGCCGTCACGCGGCCCCGGGCAACAAACATTGGGGGGCACCCATGGCCGACGCACACAACCTGAAACTCGAGACCCGCCGGCGCCTCGTCAAGGACATCGCCCGCCGCATTGCCCAACTCATGCGGGCTCACCCCGACATGCCCCTGTGGCTGGCGGCACCCTCGGAAATCAATCACCTCATTCTGGATGAGCTGCCGGGCACGCTGCGAGTACGAGTGGAAGCCAGCCTGGCCCGGGATTTGACCAGGGCGGGTCAGCGCGACGTCCTTGCCGCCTTCCCCCGCCTGCGAAACAACAGCTGAAAACATCGGGACCCGTGTCCGGGCCCGACGGACCCTGCCGGCGGGCCTCCCCACGGTCCCTTAACCCCCCATCCCCTATGCGCTGGTCCCTTCGTATTGCACGCGTGGCCGGTATCGAGGTCCGGCTCCACATCACGTTCATCCTGTTTCTGGCATGGATAGGCTTCAGCTACTACCACCTGGGCGGTCCCGAAGACGCAGTGCGCGGTCTGGTGTTTGTGCTTGCATTGTTCGGGTGTGTGCTGCTGCATGAGTTCGGACACGCCTTCGCGGCCCTGGCCTTCGGGATTCGAACTCCGGACATCACCCTGCTACCCATCGGCGGGGTGGCGCGGCTGCAACGGATTCCGGACCGCCCCTGGCAGGAACTGATCGTTGCCCTGGCCGGGCCGCTCGTGAATGTGGTCATTGCGGCCGTGCTCATTTTCGTGCTGGGCCAGCGTTTGTCGCTGGAACATCTGGAGCGGCTGAACGTGCCGACGGTGGCACTGCTGGCCAAGCTGGCCACGGTGAACATCATGCTGGTTTTGTTCAATCTGATACCCGCCTTTCCCATGGACGGCGGACGCGTGCTGAGGGCGTTGCTGGCCATGGCCCTGCCGTACAGCCGGGCCACCCAGATCGCCGCCACGGTGGGACAAGGTCTGGCATTTGTACTCGGGTTCCTGGGCCTGTTCACCAACCCGATGCTGATTTTCATCGCCTTCTTTGTCTTTCTGGGAGCACAACAGGAGGCGGCCGCGGCCCAGATTCGCGACATCAGCACCGGGTTGCCGGTGGCCGAAGCCATGGTCACCCACCTGGTGCCGCTGCCGCCTCATGCCGTGCTGGACGATGCCGTGGAGGCCCTGCTGCGCACCTCCCAACACGAATTCCCCGTGTTGGATGCGGACGGCCGGATTCTCGGCGTGCTCACCCGCGACGACCTCATCGCGGCCTTGAAACGCCAGGGGCCGCATGTGCCCGTCACGGAGGTCATGCGGCGCGATTTGCCGGTGGTTTATGCCTACGAACCGTTCGAGGAAGCCTTCCGAAAGATGGAAGAATGTGGGTGCCCCGCGCTGCCGGTCGTGGATGCCACGGGCCGGTTCGTCGGACTGATCACGCCGGAAAACGTGGGCGAATTGATGTTGGTCCACTCGCTCCGGCCGGCCGGGGCCCGGCCTGCGTGGCGGCGGGTCGCCCCAACCCCGCACTGATCCAACTCATGCCGACAAGGAATCCCTCAAATCCCATGACCACCACGAACCCAACCTCCTACACCATTCCCTGGAATCTCGTCACGCGGAACCTGCACGGCCATGAACTGCTGAGGAAAAAGCTGCTGCAGAAGATCCAGAAACTGACGCGGCACTTGCGGCGGTTCCCGCCCGACACGGTGCACCTTCTGGTCGTCCTGGAAAAACACCCGAAAAAGGAAGAGTACACGGCGGGACTGACCCTCCGGGTGCCTTCGAACATCTTGAGGGCGGAACAATCGGGTGGCGACGTGATCCAGGCGCTCGATGAGGCGGTGAAAACGCTTCTGCGAGAACTGGAGTCCCTGAAGGCAGAGCTGCGGCGGGACACGTTCTGGAAGCGGAAGGCGCGCCGGGCGGCCCTCCGTCAAATGAAGGCGGCCGGCTTTGCAGCCGAGCCGCAGCCCGAAGGCGAAGGTCCGCAGAACATGGGCGATGTCATTCGCGCCCTGCTGGCCGAACATTATCAGCGCCTGTTGCGCTTTGTGCGGCGCCAGCTCTGGCATGACATCACGGCCGGTGAACTGGCACCGGGGGCCATTGACCCCCGCGCCGTCGTGGATGAAGTGGCCCGCCGCGCCCTGCGCGACCCCGGCAGGAAACCCGCCCGCGTCAGTTGGGTGCTGTGGCTGTTCCAGCTGGCCCACCAGGAACTGCAGCGCCGTCGCAAGGAGGTCCAGCGCCGACAGAAGGAGGTCGTCCCCATCGAAACCGAAACCCAGGTGCCCGAGGCCCTGCTGGCCGAGGGGTACGACCCCGAGCAACCCCTGGACATCATCGAACGGGAACTGGAACCCTCGGTGGCCACCACGGCGGACTTGGTGGCAGATCCCCGGGCGGAGCCGCCCGACCAGTGGGTGGCCCGACGCGAACTGCTGGGTGAACTGCGCCGGCTGGTCAGCCAATGGCCGCGTCAGGAACGGGAGGCCTTCGAGCTGCATTTCGTAGAGGGGTTCGAGCCCGAGGAGGTGGCCATGATTCTGGGTCTGACGGCTGCCCAGGGCCGCGCCCTCATCCAACAGATCCAGGCCCGGCTGCGGAATGCCCTGTTGGAGCTGGCTGCCGTCTGAGCCCGCGCGCTCCGAACCGACCGGGCCATTGCGGCGGCAGCCGTGTTGGGGCATCGTAGCCCGCAAAAGATCGCGCCCGGCCAGGCCACGGGAACCGGAATTGTCCGGCTCCCGCAAAGGCCGGGACATGAAGAACAACCATGCCGGTCGAGTTCAAGGATTACTACGCCATCCTCGGCGTGCCGGAAACAGCGTCCGAGGAGGAGATCAAGAAGGCCTTTCGCAAGCTGGCCCGTCAGTTTCACCCGGACGTGGCCGCGGACAAAAAGGTCGCCGAGGAAAAGTTCAAGGAGATCAACGAAGCCTACGAGGTCCTGAGCGATCCGGAGAAACGCAGGCGTTACGACGCCCTGCGGGCCTACGGAGGACGCGCCGGCGAACCCTTCACCGCGCCGCCGGGATGGGAGTCCCGCCGCTGGACCAGCCCCGACGGAACATCCCATTTCGAGTTTCATTTCGGCGGCACGGGATTCAGCGACTTTTTCGAACATTTCTTCGGCGGCGGACGATTTCACGGTTTCGAGCCGTGGACGGAGGAGGGTCTGGAAAGCGGCGAGGGGTTTTCCGGGCGGACGTTTTCACGTCGCGGTGCCGATGTCGAGGGCGACATCCTCGTAACGCTGGACGAGGTGTTTCATGGCTCGGTCCGCACGGTTACCCTTCAGCGGGTCAATCCCCGCACGGGACAGTCGGAAACCCACACCTTCAAGGTGCGGATCCCGCCGGGGGTGCAGGAGGGCCAACTCATCCGCGTGCCCGGCAAGGGCGGGGAGGGCCAGGCCGGCGGGCCGCCGGGCGACCTGTATCTGCGGGTGCGACTGGCTGCGCACCCGGATTTCCGGGTTCGGGGATCGGACCTGTACTACGACCTGGCCCTGGCTCCATGGGAGGCGGTCTTGGGGTGCACGGTGACCATTCCCCTGCCCGACGGCCCGGTGACAATCCGGGTACCGCCCGGCACGGGATCTGGTCGGCAACTCCGGGTCCGCGGTCGGGGTCTGCCCCGGGGCAGTTCGGGAGAACGGGGTGACCTGTACGCGGTGGTGACCGTGCAGGTGCCGGATCCGTCCGACCTGAGCCCCGAGGAACGCCAGTTGTGGGAAAGACTGGGGCAGGTGTCGCGGTTTCAACCGCGCAACCCTGCGTGAAACCTGCATCCCAAGCACACGCATGAGCGTCCACCAGAGCCCGGCATCCCGCGAGCCTGACCCGTTCTCCGGGACATCGCCGGTCGAGGAACGCTCCACGCGCGCGTCGCGTCTTGTGGGGCACGCGCGGTTCCGGATGCCCGCAGGGCATCCTCTGAACCCAACGGGCTGAGCATGCAGATGACCCTGACATGGTCCGAACCGATACCATGGACGGTACTCTCCGCCCTCGGGAGTGCACTGGTCCTGGGCGCGGCGGTGTGGGCCTCGGGCCATGCCGTGATCTTCAAGCGGGACGCGCGCTCGGCTGCGCTCTGGGTGATTGTGATCTGGCTGATGCCCGCGGCCGGGCCGGTTTTGTACTACCTTTTGGGGATCAATCGGGTGCGCCGTCGCGCCGCCGCGCTGCGCGAGGACCGGTTGGGTGGTGCAACCGCTGTGGCAGCCCCGCCGCCCTGCCCCGCCTCCATCGAGGCCGGTCTGACCCCGCCGTTGCAAGGACTGGCACTGTTGGTGGGTCGGATCACGGGTCTGCCCTTGACCCCCTGCAATGCGGTGGATCCCCTGGTGAACGGCGAACAAGCCTTTCCCGCGATGCTGCAGGCCATTCATGAAGCCCGTCGCTCCATCGCCATGGCCAGCTACATCTTCGACGGGACGGGCATTGGGGCGGAGTTTGTCCGGGCCCTCTCCGAGGCCGTCCGCCGCGGCGTCCAGGTGCGCGTGCTGATCGATGATGTCTACGTCCGATTTCGCCTCGGATCGGCCTACAAACCGTTGCTGCGGGCCGGCGTGCCGGTGGCCGTGTTCAACCCGCCGCTGGTGCCGGCCCGGCTGCATGCGGCGCATTTGCGCAATCACCGGAAACTGCTCATCGTGGACGGACGCATCGGATTCACGGGCGGAATGAACGTGCACCGCCCGTATTGGTGTCCGGAAGATCCCGACCGGGCGCAACGCGACCTCCACTTCCGCCTGGAAGGGCCCGTGGTACGTCACTTGTGGTCTGTGTTTCAGGAGGATTGGCAGTTCACCACTGGAGAGTTGTTAACCGGGGACGCGTGGGAACCGGAGGCCCGGCCGGTCGGCACGGTTCCGGCCCGGGGGATCGAGGCCGGGCCGGATGAGCATCTCGACCGGCTGCGGTGGGTTTTCCTGGGCGCGCTGCATGCGGCGACACGTTCCATCCGGCTCTGGACCCCGTATTTTGTACCCGAACCCGCCCTGGTGGCCGCCCTCAACGCCGCCGCCCTGCGCGACGTCCAGGTGGACATCCTGCTGCCCGCCCGACTGGACCATCCCACAGTCCAATGGGCCTGCATGGCCCAGATCTGGCAGGTATTGGAACACGGTTGCCGAGTGTGGCTGCGCCCGCCGCCCTTCGACCACAGCAAACTCCTGGTGGTGGACGAACAATGGGTCTGTTTCGGCTCCGCCAACTGGGACGCACGCAGTCTGCGACTCAATTTCGAGTTCAACGTGGAATGTTACGACCCGGGCCTGGGGACCCGGCTCGCCCGGTTGTTCGACACCGCCCGTGCCGGGGCCCGACCTTTGACCAAGGCCGAGGTGGACGGCCGTCCCCTGCCCGTCAAACTGCGCGACGGCCTGGCAAGGCTCTTCGCACCCTACCTGTGACCAACGAGGAATCCCGCCATGTTCCCGCTTCGTGATGACATCCCCAGCCGACGATACCCGATCGTCACCCGGCTCCTGATCGCGCTGAATGTGCTCGCGTTCGTCTGGGAGTTGAAACTCGGACCGCGCCTTGCCGATGTACTGCTGGTTTACGGAATCGTGCCCGTCCGGTATACCATTCCCGAAATTGCCCGGCTGTTTCACTGGCAGGAACAAATGTTGCCCTTCTTGACCTCCATGTTCCTGCACGGCGGCTGGACGCACCTGATCGGGAACATGTGGACCCTGTGGGTCTTCGGAGACAATGTCGAAGACCGACTGGGCCACCTGCGGTTTTTCTGGTTCTACCTGGCCGGGGGCGTGGCCGCGGCCCTTCTGCACATATATACCAATGCCAGCTCGCCCGTGCCCACCATTGGTGCCAGCGGCGCCATCGCAGCCGTCATGGGCGCCTATTTCCGGCTGTTCCCGCACGCCCGCGTGGAAATGATGATTCCGCCCTTCTTTCTGGGTCCCTACTTTGTCGTGCCGGCGGTGGTGTTCCTGGGCTGGTGGTTCATCCTGCAGTTCTTCAACGGCACGCTCAGTTTGCTGGCCCGGCCCGAAGCGGCGGGGGGCATCGCATGGTGGGCGCACATCGGCGGTTTTGTCTTCGGCGCGCTTCTGTGTAGTATTGTGAAGGTCAAGCACTTTTATCGGAGGCGGTATGTGGACGAGGAAATGCCCTGGTAAACCGGCCGCTGCGAGCTCCGCCGCGCCGATGCCGGCGGCCCGGGCAGTGGCCTCCCGCACCCGCACCTCCCCGGAGGACGCACCATGAACACCGACACATTCATCTCCGCCACCATGGCCGTCGAACTTTACCAACCCGAGGCCGAGACGCTTTATTCCATCGAACGGGCCGAACAGTTGACCCATATCCCGCGCCGCCGCATCGCCCTCTACTATCGGTACGGCCTGGTCTCCCCGGTCCATGATCCCGAGATGGGGGGATGGTTTTTCAACGATGAAGGGCTGCTGACCCTGCGGCGGGTGGATCATCTCCATCGCGTCTGTGGCATGAACCCCTCCGCCATTCGCCTGCTCCTGGGCTTGATGCAAGAGGTGGAGGAGCTGCGGCGCGAACTGCGATTCTGGCGCGGCTACTGACCCTTGGGGGTGTTCGAACCTTTCGCCCCCCGCCCCGCGGCCGGTGCCGGCAGCGCCGCGCCACAAGGCGCTAAGTCGAAAGGGCGGGCAGAGTCCATCTGCCCACCCCAAAACGCCGCACATCCATCGCAGTTGCCCCCTCGCCTGCATCCACCGGTCATGGTTTTGGGATTTGCCCCAAGTGCCGAGCCTGGAGGGTCGGCCGGGAAGCTGCCGACCGGGCCGGCGGAGCTCTCGAAGCCGGGCTACAAGCTTCCCCCCATCGCGGGCAGCCCTGAGCGCAAGTTCTTTAGGACCCGACAGGATCCCTTGATGCAGCAGCGTGGAAGTTGTCTTCGGGCCACAGGTAATCCGGTCATCCACGGCTGCCCCGGGACACAGCCAGTACGGTAACCCGGGCCTTTCCCGGCCGAGGTTCGCCGCGCAGTCGCCGGGCCTGAAGACCCCGCCGCTTTTCCCTCCCGCGCCGGGCACGCCACGGCTTCCCGGCGAGTGCCCGGGCAAAGGCTGAAACGTGCAACCGACCGGGCCCGCACAGGGTCCGCACCAGGACCAGAGGCTCCGGCCCTTCCTCGACTTCAACACAGACTACTTTTTCGCCCGGCGGGATCGTCGACGCCTTGATTGCCCGTTTGCCAAGGTGTCCCTCCATTTGAGATTGACCCGGCGGTTTGTTTTGTGCCGAGATGATGGGACAGTAGGAGAATCCGGTTACCAAACGCAGCACCATGCCGAGACGCGCCACTCAGAACGGAAACGGTGCCCGCCGCACAGCGGGCAGCAAATACGACGCGCACCATTCCGTCCTGTCCCAAGCCTACGGGGCGCTGGCCGATCTCCGCCGTGAACTCTCGGACACACCGGCGCTCATCGCCGAACGCCGTGAACTGCTCAACCAGTTCGCCCACTGCCCCGACGTCCAGCGGGCCTGGCTGCTGCTGGAGGATTATTTCGAGCGACTCAGCCTGAGCCGCCGGGACTTTCCCGGCGAAGATTGGTGGCCCCGGATGATTCAGGTCAGTGGGCCGGCCCGGTTGGAATTGCTCGCCTTCCTGTTTCTCCGGGCCAGGCGATCCCTGCCGCCGGAATTGCAGCCCTACGCCGACACTGAACGCTTTGCGCGGGCCGAACAAGACGCCCAGGAACGAGCGCTGGTGGAGGAACTGGAAAAATGGTTGGTCCCGCACAAGCCCGCCCTGCTGGAACAACCACGAGCCTCGCTCAAGGTCGTCGCCGTTCCCTGCCCGCATCCCGAGTCGCCCGGACAACACCAACTGCGGATCGATTTCCTGCTGACCCGCCCGCGCACCGGCGAGCGTTTGCGGTCTCTGCCCGAAATGCTCGACCTGCACACCCGGGCGGCCCACGAAGAGGAGCTCTTTTCCCGGGCGGATTGGGAGTTCATCACCTGGCTCGCCCAAGCTTACAAACCCCGACGACTCGAAACCGATGTGCTGGTGCTTTCCGGCTTCGACCTGCTCCACTGGCTGGCCCGATGGGGTCACACCGGCCGACTCCTCGCCCCTGACGGTCAACCGCTCCGGTTCGAAGGACGGGTGGCCGAACTTGAGCCCCACATCGAAATCCTCGAAGGCGAACCCCATCTGACCTACCGCCTGCGCGATCCCGACGGCCAACACCATCCTCTGGAAACCCTCAGCTTTTTCCCCCAGCAACCGCCCCTCGTCCTGGCCGACCACTGCTTTTATCTCTTGCGAAACGATCCGCCCCCGGGCGTTCTCGCCCGCTGGAGCGCCCGCCGCTCTGTGCCGGTCCGGAAACTGACCCACCGATTGCTTCATCACCTGCGTCAGGCCCGCGCCACCTCCACGGTTCCGTGGGACGACCTGTTCATCCTCCACCGCGCCAAACCCCAGTTCCTCTTCGAGCTGCTCGAGGATTCCATTCGGCTCCAGTTGCGGGCCCGCAGCGAGCGCGATGGAAGCCTGTGGTGCTGGACCGGGACCGAATGGCGGCGCCTGACACCGGCCCCTTCCCCCGAAAAACTCGAAATCCTGGACGACCCCCGCCTGGGCCCGGCCGTCCAATGGCTCAAAGAGCTGGACTGGTTCTCACCTGAACCGGGACTGTGGACCGGTGATCCAAACGAAAACTTCCTGAATGTCCTGGCCCGGGCCTGGCCGCATCGCCCTCCCGAAGCCGAGTACCTCGGCAATCCCGCCTTCCACCGGTTGTTCCTCCAACCGCGGCGCCTGCGGCCGCGCCTGCTGGTCCGGGGCAGCGGCATCGACTGGCTCTCCGTATCGGCCGAGTGGGAGGCCGAGGGCCTGCAATTGACCCAGGCCGACATCGAACGCCTGGCCACCGCAACCCAGCGCTTCGTCCGACTCCCCAACGCCGGATGGGTCGAACTCGACGTGGCTGCCGTCCAGGAGGCTCATGAGGTCATGGCCGACCTCGGTATGGAAGGGCTCTCGGCTGCCCCGGTCAAAATCGCCCTCCAACAGGCCGCCCACTGGGGCGAAGAGGAACTCCGGCGGTTCGCCGACACCCCGCAGGCCCGGGAATTGCGCGAACGACTGCAGTCCTTCAAAGGCATCCCCAGCCGCGAAATCCCCGACGGCCTGCGCGCCGAACTCCGCCCCTACCAAAAGGCCGGATTCGAGTTCCTGTGTCACCTGGCAGAACTGAAACTGGGCGGCATCCTGGCCGACGACATGGGCCTGGGGAAAACCCTCCAAACCCTGGCCTGGCTGCTCTGGCTCAAACAACGCCATCCCCGGCAGTCCAAACCCTCGCTGGTCATCTGCCCCGCCTCTGTGCTCCATAACTGGCGGCGGGAAGCCGAACGGTTCACGCCCGACCTGTCGGTCCTGGTCCTGGAAAGCGGCGCCGAACGACACAACCTGCGGCGTCAAATTCCCCAGCACGACCTGATCGTCACCAACTACGCCCTCTTGCGCCGCGACCTGGACGCCCTGCGCAAGTTCAGCTTCCGCGCCCTCGTCCTGGACGAGGCCCAGTTCATCAAAAACCCCGGCGCCCAGGTCACCCAGTCCGTCAAACAACTCAGGGCCGAGTACCGTCTGGCCCTCACCGGCACACCACTGGAAAATCGCCTGCTGGATCTCTGGAGCATCGTGGATTTCATCCAACCCGGCTACCTCGGCTCCCAGGAACAATTCCTGCAAACCTACGAAATCACCGGCGCCACGGAAGAAGCCGCCGTGGCCCAACGCATCGCCCGCCGCCGATTGGCCGCCAAACTCCGCCCCCTGCTCCTGCGCCGGCTCAAAAAACACGTCGCGCGCGATCTGCCCGACCGCATCGAGCAACGGCGCGACTGCCCCCTCGGCGATGAACAGCGCAAACTTTATCTCGCCGAACTCCGTCGCAGCCGCGACCAGGTCATGCGCGCGGTCGAAACCCAGGGCCTCCAAAAGAGCAAGATGCACGTCTTGGCCGCACTCACCCGCCTCCGCCAGATCTGTTGTCACCCGCGCCTGGTCGGCAGCGACGCCCCCAGCGGCAAGACCGAAACCCTCTTCGAACTCCTGGATCCCCTCGTGGCCGAGGGCCAGAAAGTCCTGGTCTTTTCACAGTTCGTCCAAATGCTCCAAATCCTCGAAGCCGAATGCCGCCAGCACAACATCCCCACCTATCTGCTGACCGGCCAGACCCGCAACCGTCAGGAACTGGTGGCCGCCTTTCAAAACGACTCCGAACCGGGCGTCTTCCTGCTCAGCCTCCGCGCCGCAGGCACCGGTCTCAACCTCACCAGCGCCAGCTACGTCATCCTGTACGATCCCTGGTGGAACCCGGCCGTGGAAGCCCAGGCCATCGACCGTTCCCATCGCATCGGCCAAACCCATACCGTCAACGCCTACCGCCTGATCGCCCCCGGCACAGTGGAGGAAAAAATCTGGGACCTCCAACAGCGCAAAGCCCAAACCATCGCCGATGTGTTGGGAGAACAGGGCTTTGCCCGCAGCCTCACCAAAGCCGACCTCGAATACCTCTTCGCAGAAGACTGAAGCCGTGGCCGGACCTCCCCACCCGCCGGCCCCTCGATTGCAGTTCTTGGGATCCGACCCAACGGCTGCCACGCAGCTTACAACACCCTCGCACCCCGCCAGCTCCCATCCACCGGCCCATTCACTGAATGGCCAGCAGTTCTTTCGCCGTCCAGGGCTGGGTCCGACCCGCCGTTTCGGATTTCACGGCGTCCACCTGCGCCGCTGTGATGGGCTCGGCATTATTCCCCCATGCTTGTCGAATGTAAGTCAGTGCCGCAGCCAAATCCTCCGATGACAACGCCGCCCCCATGGCCGGCATGGCCAGATTCCAAACCTGACCCTTGACTTCGATCGGACCGACCAGTCCATGCAACGTAATCCGAATCAGTCTCGCCGGCGATCCCAAAACCCACTCGGCTCCCGCCAGGGGCGGTGCCTGCCCCGGCTTGCCCTGCCCGTCCACCCCATGACACAGCGCACAAGAGGTCTCGAAAACCACCCGGCCCCGTTTGATCACGGCATCCGCGCCGGAAACGGGTTGCAAGGCCGTCACAACCGCCAGGGACCCAAACGGCCGGTACACCCGGTCATCAAACCATCCACTGTGATGGTCAAAGTAAATCATCCCCCCGTACGCCAGCACCGATGCCACCACCACCAACCACATCGGCACGGTCACATTCCCGGCCCGCGGCAATGCCGCACCGTTCCGAACCTCTTCCCGTACAGAAGCATCCGAATTCATGGCTGCACCCCTGACTCTCCCAGATCCGACCCTGCAGTGGCCACCCCTGCGGACGGCAGCACCACCGGAGCCTCAAACAGCGACGTCGTGGCCTGCAAACTCCGTAAATACGCCACCAGTGCCCGTGCCCGATCCGTGGGGACAACCACCTGTCCGGGGCCGGGTGCCCGTCCCTCCGGCAAAGACAGCGCACCGGAGACCTCGCCTTCGCCCGCAGACCGGACCTCAAACAAATACCGATAGGGCGGCATCATCGAACCCGGACTGTGAATTTGGGGATCCCAAAGATGTACCAGCAGCCACTGCTCATCCGGCAACCGGGCGCCCGCGTTCGCCAGATCCGGGCCCACCCTCACCGAACCCAACATCACCGGCCGATCCCACAGGTAATCAGCCGCCACACTCCGCCGCAACCCCCAGCCCCGGTCAATGTCCGAACCCAACGGCCTCACCGTAAGCATCGTGGCCCCGCCCGCGCTCTCCAACAGCTTCCGCGCCCGTTCCGCCTCGTCGGGAGCCACGCCATCCAGGACCTGGAACGGCAGATTGGTCACCGCATGCGCCACGCGCGCCCGCTCCCACTGCGGTGCCACAGCAAGAATCGCCTCGACCAGCTCCGTCAAATTCGTCCCGGCCTGGGTGACAGCCACCCCGACCGAAAACCCCTCCTGTCGCACCTGCTGACTGTGACACGTGTAACACCCTTCCGAGCGGTACACCTCGCGACCCTGCGCCGCCAGACCGGGCCGTGCCGCGGGATACAACTGACCATCCGGAACCGTACGGGTCTCCACCTGACGGCCCAGTTGAACCTGGGGATACAACACCATCCCGTACCAGGACCCGGCCAGCCCCAGCAAAGACACCACAAACACCCACGCACCCCGATTCATTCCGTCGCCTCCTGCAAAGCCACCGGGCGGGTCACCCGCATCCACCAGCTCCGCCAACAACCCACCCACCAACGCACCGTCATGCCGATCAGGCTCCAGCCAAACAACACCACCCCCAGCCACCACAAAAGCTCGCCCACCGTGCTCAGTCGCAGCCACATCAACGTCCTCTGCAACACGGCGACGTTGGAAAGCGCAGTATCCCTCCATGCCAGCCCCTGCACCAGACCGGCCGCAGCAAGGGACAACACCAACAGCAATCCGCCCGTCACCATGCAATACCCGTGCCATCGCACCCAGCCGGCCCAGCCACCCGGCAACCGTTCCTCCCTGAGCCAAGCGTAGAAACCCGCCACCCCGGCCAGGCCCAGAAACCCATGCGCCTGCGCCCACTGACGAGCCGGGTCCCACCACGTCTGTTCCAACACGCGGTCCAGACCCGGCACATGCAGGGCAAGCTTTGCCGCAGCAGCAGCCAAAAAGCCCGCACGCGCCCACCACAGGAACCACCCCGCCGGAGCTTCCCGCAAACGTGCCCGCCAGCCGGCCATGGTACCCCGCCAGTTCAACCACTCCGCCACCCACGGCACCACACAAAAGATCGTTGCGACAGTGCTCGTAACCGGCAGCCACGCGGGCACCGGAGCGGATGGAGCGATGCCCGTCCAACCCCCGAACACCAACAAGCCCGCAAACGCCAGAATCGCCAGGTTCCGACTGTAAACCGGCCGACCGGCAACCCGCGGCCACCAACCGTGCATTAATCCCAGGCCCATCAAGGTCCCGGCCAGCAACCACGCATTGGCCCCAAACCATCCATCCACCACCGCCTGGGTCACACCGCGCACCGGCTTCAAGTCCAGAAGTACAAAGGCCGTCGCCGCCGACCACCCCATCCACAACACGCCGGACAACACATACCAATGAGCCGGTTCCAGAGATCGCTCCCGCCGGTCATGCCACGTGGCCAAAAACGACACCAGATACAATACAAACCCGCCCGCGTACACCCAAACCGCCTGACGGGGCAGTCCCCATGCCTCGTATCCGGTCGTCGCTCCGCTCAAAATTCCCAACAGGGTGACCAAACTCCCCAGATGCCACAGCGCACCCCCCAGCAACGCCAACCAGGGATAAGCCATCCCATTCCGCGCCAGCCGACCCAGCCACCCGAGCAATACACCGAACACCACCGGCAATACAGCGCCCCACCAACCCACCTGGGTGGCCGCCACCCGCACCCGCCCGTAGGTCAGCCAGGAATTGTCCGCCAAAAAGCCGGGCCCGTGAAACTTGATGGAGGCGATCAAGGCCAGCGTGGCAGCCACACACCAACCCACCGTGCCGCCCACCACCCAGGTCAGCACGCAGGCAACAGCCGCCCCCGCCGATGAGCGGGGCTCCTCCCCACGGTTGTGTACAATACCCTCCATTCCTCTTCAAGGTGCTGCTGGGGCACAATTTGTCGGTCACTCGTACGGACTCGGCTGCTCCGGCTGCGCCGGCGGCGCCTCATTGGCTTTGCGCACCCGCTCGATCAAATTCGCTCGTGCCGCTGCCGGATTTCTCCATTCCCGCTCCGCCAGTTCGAGTGCCACCGGGATGGGCAACCGAACAATGCCCTTCTCCCGGTTGATCCAGGCCGGGCTCGACTCGGCCTGGTGCGCGACCGCGCGGACCTCCTCCAACGCCTTGTAACGCTCCGCGACCCGCTCGGCATTCAAATCCGGCGGGGTGACCAGGCGGCGCGTGGCGGTAACCATCAACACCACCACCCCGAGGGCTACAACCACCGCCCCCACGTAAACCCACAATCCATTTCCAGACGGGAAACCGTTCCTTCTCATGCTCGACCTTCTTGAGGCGCCGGTGGCGCGTCCGGCAGGTCATTCACCTGATCCAGTTCGCCGCCGGAAATCTGTGTCGGCACCGGATGATACAGCCCCATGGCCTCGATCAGCCGCGGATCCTTGACCGGATACGGCGGGGCGGAAGCGTACCGGGCCAGATACAGCTTCGTGAGCAAACCGCCCATGAAGGCCCAGCAGCCCGCCGTCAGCCAGACCCATCGCAGAGGCCAGCCATCCGGGTGGATCACCGGGTAGATGTTGAACCCGAGGTCCACAACGTGCATGAGCCACGCCCACACCATCAACGGCGCCATCAGCCACCACTGGCTTTTGGCGTCAATGCGCAGCAGGGCCAGAAACGGCAGTAAGAAATGCCCGAAAATCAGGATGATCCCGACCCAGAACCACCCACCGCGCTCCCGGATGACATACCAGAACGTCTCCTCCGGGATGTTGGCGTTCCAGATGATGAAGTACTGACTGAAATGGATGTAGGCGTAGAACACCGTGAAGGCGAAGATGAGGGTGCCCAGGAAGTAAAACTGATGATCATGCAGCACGTGGGTCAGCACCCGTTGCCGGTTGAGCACGGCCGTGATCACGTAGACGGTGGTCAGGGTGGCCCAGACGCTGCCGGCAAAATAATACACACCGTACATGGTTGAGAACCACTGGTGCTGCATCGCCTTCATCCACAAGATCGCTCCCAGCGTCAGCGTGATGGCAAACACGAAAATACCCAGGGCCGAGTAAAATCGCATGCGATACGTGCAAAGCGCCTCGCCGGTTTCGTCCTGGCGCAAGGACCAGTAGCGGAGCCGATGGGCGAAAAAGCCCCACGCCGCAAAGCACAACAGGGAGACCAAATAGAAGGCCGGCCGCGTCAGCAACGGCCACTTGGCGTGCAAAGCATGGTCGGTGTGGGGATCGGCATGCATCCACGCGTACAGTTCCGGTGCCAGCAACCCCACCGGAATCCATAGAAACAGCAGCCATGGAAACAACAAACCGGCAATATGCTCGCACTGACGCCGAATTGGCACCGACCATCCCGCATCAAACAGGTGGTGCACCATCACCAGGAACAGGGCGCCCAAACCGATGCTCAGCCAGAACATGAACCCGAGCAGCCATGCATGGGCGAACTCTTTCAGGTTCACCAACGCCCCCACCAGGGCCAGCGCCCCACCGCCCACCATGCACCAGTCCGGCACCCGACGCCACCGCGTCAGGTCCCAGGGCGGCCCCAAGGTTACCTGCTTGACACTCATGGTTGACGCTCCAAAGCGGTTCGCATGTCGCCCGGCAGTTCCTCCAGGGTGCCCAGCCAGCTCCGCTGCAGCACCCGCACATAGGCCACAATCGCCCACCGATCCTCCACCGGGATCTGGGCGGCATAACCCTGCATCAGGTTCTTGCCGTGCGTGATCGTGTTGAAAATCTCGCCGTCCGGCATTTCCACAATCCTCTGATCGTGTAGGTTGGCCACCACGGACATGCCCAGTTTGCGGGTCACGCCGTTGCCGTCGCCCATCGGACCATGGCAGGGGGCGCAATAAATGCCGAACCTCTCCCGACCCCGCTGCAGCAGCGCTCCGGTGACGGCCAGCGGGTTCAGCTCCACGAAATTGGTGGTCCCGGGCAGCCGGCCCGTATTGACCGGGGCATCTTCGAAGGGAAGGACCGGACCCGCCGCGGTCTGGATGGGCTGAGACCGCCGCACCGTCCCCGGTACCGGAGGTTGTGAGCTGATGCCATTCGGGAAGAACGCATTGGGTTGCTGGGGACGGAGCTTCAGCTGCCGGTCCATGTCGGGGAAGATCTCAATCGGCGGCTTGCGCGACATGCTGCCGCGACAACCGGCGATCCCCACAATCACCGCCACCACCAGGGCGTAGATGAGCAGAAAGTATCGCATCACTCCTCCACCACCTCGATGTTTCGCCCGCCCAACGACGCCAAAAACTCGCGAACCGAGGCCTCGTCAAACTTCGGATCCGCAGCCTCGATCACAAGGAAGAACTTGTCATGGCTGGCCCCGCGCTCCACGAACCGGGGGTGTTTCAGCAACGGATGATGCCAGCGCGGCAACCGGTTCAGAATCAACATCCCGCCCAGCGCACCAAACGCACCCAACAGGATCGTCAACTCGTAGGAGGGCGGAAACGCCGAAAACGGACTGAACATGGGTTTACCGCCCACCACGATCGGGTAGTCAAACGCGTTCATGAACCAGATCATCAGCATGCCCGTGGTGTAGCCGGTCAGCCCGCCGAAGAAGGCGAACCATCCCACCTTGGAATTCTTCAACCCCATCGCATGGTCCATCCCGTGCACGGGAAACGGCGTGTACACGTCCCAGCGCGTGTAGCCGGCGTCACGGACCCGCTCGGCCGCGTGCATCAAATCGGCCGGCGTGGGGAACTCGGCCAGGATGCCGAAGATCGGAACCGACGGATTCATGCGTGCCCACCTCCCTGCAACTTGGCCCCGCCGAGCGGATGATGCGGATCCGCCTGCGGGGTGACCCCCTTCACCTCGGAAATCGCGATCATGGGCAAAAACCGCATGAAGAGCAGAAACATCGTGAAGAACAGGCCGAATGTCCCCAGGAACGTGGCCACGTCCACCCACGTGGGCATGTAATAGTCCCAGTTGGCCGGGAGGAACTCCCGATGAAGCGAGATCACGATGATCACAAACCGTTCAAACCACATCCCGATGTTCACCAGGATCGAGATGATGAACACCAGCCAGAGATTCTGCCGGACCCGGCGGAACCAGAACAACTGCGGTACAACCACATTGCACGTCAGCATCAGCCAGTAGCCCCACCAGTACGGACCGAGCGCGCGGTTCAGGAAGGCGAACCGTTCGAACGGACTGCCGCTGTACCACGCAATGAAGAACTCCATGGCGTAGGCGTACCCCACAATACTGCCCGTGGCCAGGGTCACCTTGCACATCACGTCGATGTGCCGCATGGTGATGATATCCTCCAGGTGGCACAGTTTCCTCAACGGCACCAACAGCGTCAGCACCATGCCAAATCCGGAAAAGATGGCCCCGGCCACGAAGTAGGGCGGGAAGATGGTGGTGTGCCAGCCGGGCAGCTGCGACACCGCGAAGTCCAATGACACAATGGAGTGCACCGACAACACCAGCGGGGTGCTCAGTCCGGCCAGGATGAGATACGCCTTCTCGTAATTGGTCCAGTGCCGGTTGGCACCGGTCCAGCCCAGGGCAAAGAAGCCGTAGAGGATCTGGCGCAACCGCGTGCGCGCCCGGTCGCGCATCACCGCCAGGTCCGGAATCAACCCCATGTACCAGAACAGCACGGACACGGTGAAATAGGTCGAAACGGCAAAAACGTCCCACATCAGGGGGGAACGGAACTGTGGCCAGATCCCGTTGGCATTGGGAATGGGAAAGAGATACCAGTCGAACCAGACCCGGCCCACGTGCACGGCCGGATAAATGCCGGCGCACATCACGGCGAAGATGGTCATGGCCTCGGCGGCCCGGTTCACCGCCGTGCGCCATCGCTGCCGCAACAGGAACAAAATGGCCGAGATCAATGTGCCGGCGTGACCAATGCCGATCCACCACACGAAATTAATGATGTCCCACCCCCACATGGTGGGATGGTGGTTGCCCCAAACGCCCACGCCGGTGCTGATCTGATAAGCCAGCATGGCGACCAGCACCAGAAACATCAGGAAACTCGGGATGAACGCCAACCACCACCACAGCGGCGCCCTCCCCTCGGCGATTCCGGCAATGTGATCCGAAATCCATCCGAGGCTCCGCTGGTTCAGAACCAGCGGCGGTCGTTCCAGTTCCTTCGGCACCGGCGGAGGTGTCATGGAAATTGCGGTTTGGGCCATGGCACTGCTGCGATCCGGTTCAATGTTGCAAACGGGTGGCGGCTCCCGACCCCCGTTCCCGAGGCCCGGCCGCGTGCGGTTCTTCCCGGAACGGATCGCCCGACCGAACGGTGTATTCGGCCAGGCTCAACGGGATCTCGTGGTAGTCCGGCATGGCCGGATTCGGATTCCGAATGCGCGCCAGATAGGTGGTCCGGGGCTTGGTCAGGAGAAACTCCAGCACACTGTAGTCCCTGGACTGCCGTTTGAGTCGGGACACCCGGCTGTTCGGGTCCGCAATGTTGCCGAACACGATGGCGCCGGCCGGACAGGCCTGCGCGCAGGCCGTGGTGAAGGTGCCGTCCGGCACCACCACGTCGCCGGAGTCCCGCGCCTGCACCTTGCGCTGGATTTTGGCCTGCTCGATCCGCTGGATGCAGTAGGTGCATTTCTCCATCACGCCGCGCATCCGCACGGTGACGTCCGGGTTCATGACCATCTTGACGAGTTCCAGTTCCTCCTGCGGACGCCGCGCGAAGGGGCCCTTGTACAGGCCGTCCAGCGGACGTTTGTTGTAATCGAAGAAATTGAAGCGGCGCACCTTGTAGGGGCAGTTGTTCGAGCAGTACCGGGTGCCCACGCAACGGTTGTAGACCATCACGTTGAGCCCCTCGTGATCATGCACCGTGGCGTTGACCGGGCAGACGTTTTCGCAAGGGGCGGCCTCGCAATGCTGGCAAAGCATCGGCTGCATCACCACCTGCACCTCATCGATCCAGGATTCGCGCCACTGTTTTTCCTCCCGCCGCCACACGCGCTTGTCCGTCTGCCGGGCCGGATCGCTCGCGTAGTACCGGTCAATCCGCATCCAGTGCATCTCGCGGCCGCGCCGTACCTGGTCCTTGCCCACGATGGGAATGTTGTTCTCGCTCTGGCAGGCAATGACGCACGCCGAACAGCCCACGCACGCGTTCAGGTCAATGGACATGCCCCACTGGTGGAGTGCCTTCTCCTTTTCGCGATCCAGCGGGTTCGGGTACAACGGCGCCACCACCGGCGGCTCGTGCAGGTTCAGCCGCTTCACGAAGTCCGGGTATTTACGAAATTGTTCCAGGTTCGCCTCCCGGATGATGGCCCGGCCTTCCATCGACCAGTGATCCTGGGTACAGGCGATCACATGGCGGCGACCCGTCCCCCTGACGGTGGCGCCCACGGCAAAATGCGGAGCCGCCGCGGTGCGAATCGCGTAGGCGTTGAAGCCCACCCGTCGTCCCACGCGCCCGGCCCGCTCGCGCCCGTAACCCAGAGCCAGGGCAACCACGTGATCCGCCATGCCGGGTTGCACCCAGGCGGGCCCGGTCACCACGCGGTCGCCCAACCGCACCTCGACCAGTTCGGCGTTGACGACCCCGAGCGCCTGGGCCGTACGCCGGCTCATCAAAACCGCGTTGTCCCACGTGATCTTGGTGATGGGATCCGGCAACTCTTGCAGCCAGCCGTTGTTGGCATACCGCCCGTCATCCAGGCTGTGATCCCGATGCCAGACCACCTCCAGCCGGTCCGCTGCGGGCTGTTGCGTCGAAAGAGCCCGGGCGGCCTCCACCACCACTTCGGAACGCAAGGCCAGCCGGCCCAAGGACGCTGCCGGCCCCTTTCGAAAGCCATCGTGCAGGAAGAATTTCCATTCCTCCTCGAAATTCGCCGGCTTCTCCCGTTGCCGGAACGTCTCCCGGACAATCTCGTAGGGCTGGGTGACCTCGTGACCGGCCAACCGTGCCAGGAACTCCAGTTCCGTCAGGCCTCCGAACAGCGGCTGGATCATGGGCTGCACCGGCAGGTACGCCCCGTCGCTGGTCAACACGTCCCCCCAGCTCTCCAAATAATGCGCCAGGGGAAAATGCCAGTGACACAGTGGGAACGTTTCATCCTCGTAATAGCCCAGCCGGACCACCGTTCGGGCCTTTTGCTGGGCCTCGGCCCAGTTCAAGTCAGCCGGTGCGGTGTACACCGGGTTTGCTCCGAGGATCACCAGCGTTTCCACTCGGCCGTCCCGCAACGCCCGGGCCAGTGCCGGCAGGCCCTCTTCCGGAGCCGGTTCCTCGGCGGGCACCAGTTCCAGTGTGGTGTCCACGGCGCCCAGGGCATGATTGATCGCATGCGCCAGTAGATGCACGGCCAGGGGCTGACGATAACCCGCAACCACCAGTACCTCTCCGCGATGGGATTGCAGGTCCCTGGCACACTCGTCCAGCCACTCGGTCCAAAGCCCAGCCGGGTCGCCCTCGGGAAGGCCCGTCACACCGCAACGGCGTGCCAGATACAGCGCCGCCGCCCCCACCTGCGAAGCCGGCAGACGCAGTCGATGATCCGCCTGGGCACCCGTCAAGGTCAACAGGGCCTCCAGGACGTACAACCGGCTGATCTCATCGGAGGGTTGTTCCAGGCGCCGACTCTGGGCGAACCGCCGGATGTGCTGGAAGGCGTCGTCCTCCGTACCCAGAAAATCACAGTCCAACGAAACAATGACCCGCGCACGGTCAAAGCGGAACCGGGGTTGAACCGGCCGGCCATAGGCGAGGGAGGCGGCACGCCGATGGATCGCCAGATCCAGCGGATCATGCTCATACCACGTGGCCTCCGGGTAACGTTGCTGGAGCTCCCTCCGCAGCCGTGCCCGCGAAGGCGAGGTGGAAGGCTCCGCAAGGATGGCCAGCCCGCGTCCCTTGTCGGCGGCCAATCGACCGGCGAGTTGGGCCAGGAAGTCCAGGCCTTCCTGCCTGGGGACGGTCTGCCCGTTTCGCGCCACCCGACGTGCGCGGTCAGGGTCGTACATGTTCAGGATCGACGCCTGGGTCCACCGGTCGGTTCCGCCGTTGCCGTCCGGGTACCGGTCATTGCCCTCGATCTTGATGGGGCGGCCCTCATGCACTTTGACCACCAGCGGGATCGCGCCGGTCCGGGTGGGCATGGCCGTGGCGTAAAATTCGGGCCGGCCATGCACGTAGCCCTCGGGCTGTTGGGCAAACGGCATCAACCGTTCCTCGGGCCGACGACACCCGCTGCCGCCCAGCCCCACGCCGGCCAGCAACAGGGAGGCCGACATCAACCGCACAAAATCCCGCCGCGACAACGCATCCGGCTCTTCCAGCACGGACTCGGGGAACTCCCGTTCGAGCCATTCGCGGGATTCGGCGGCCCCGGCTCCATGCTCGGGGCTCCGCCAGTAACGGCGGTCCAAATCGGCTTGCGGTCCTGTCGAATGCGGCGTCTTCATCGGTGGCAAGCGGAACAGTTCTGCAGGGACTCCACCCGCCAGTGCTCCACCAACCAGCGGCCCTGGGCCTGTTGTTGACGGGTGTTTTCGGCCGGGTCTTCACTCCAGCGCCAGCCCAAATCGGTAATCTTGTCCAACGGCCGGATGAACGAGGCCGGATCCCGGTGACAATCCAGACAAAACGACATGCTCAGGGGTTTGGCATGGTAAACCTCTTCCATCTGGTCAATCCGCCCGTGACATTCCACGCAGCTGATCCCCCGGTTTACATGCACCGCGTGGTTGAAATAAACGTAGTCGGGCACCTTGTGCACCTGCACCCATGCAATCGGCCGTCCCGTGGCCACACTTTCACGGACCAGCGCCAGGCGCGGATCATCCTTCAGCACCTGGTTGTGACAGCTCATGCACGTGCTGGCGGAGGGGATGTTGGAAAACCAGGACCGCTCCACGTCGTGATGGCAATAGCGACAGTCCATACCGAGCTGATCCACATGCACCTTGTGGGAAAAAGCCACCGGCTGAATCGGCTGATACCCCACGCGTGTGTATTTCGGCGTGAAGTAATACCAGACCCCGGCCACCACGCCGCCTCCGATCAGGAGCACCCCGACCACGATCATCAGCGGCAGCCGATTCATCCACTTTGGAAAAACGGCTGACATTTCCTCAAGCCCGTCAATGCACGAGCCTTTTCAAATCCCTTGCCCTTGTGAGCCACACACCCGAGAAAGACCCTTCCCGGAGTTCGGGACTTCCTGCGGCACCTCACCCGTCAAGGGTGCGAACATGGGAATCGTCGCCCCGCGGGCAGGACCCGTACGCCCCGAAAATCGTGGCCCAGACCTTATCCAAGCCCCGAAAACCGATGCAAGCAAAAAACCGCTAAATTTTGCACAATTCCCGAGTAGCCGAAGTTGTTCAAGACCTGAGCCATGGCGGGCCGGTGATCCGGGCAATCGGATCAGAACCGGCGCGGCCATTTCTCCGTGAGCCTGCAGGGTTTGGCCTTTGCAATGCGGCCGTTGCGGCCCGTGGCAGAGCAGGTGTTATGGCCGGCTCTGTCGTCGTTCCGAAACCCTCGGACGCACGTCCGTCCGTGCGGGCGTACCTGCCGTCCGTGGCCCTGGTCAGCGTGGCGGCGGTGCTGCGCACGCTCATCCCTTCGGGGCAGGATTGCAGGGACGCATCACATCAGCGCTGCTGCTCATCGTCCGGCCCTGGGTTCCCGGACAATATTGGCAGTCCGGAGTGTGGTCCATTGTCGCCGCCAGCAGAGGTTGCGACCCGGGATACATACTCGAGAGGCCTTAACCCGGGAGGGCATCTCCCATGCCGCGAACCGTGTTTTGAGGGTGCGTTCGATGACACCGTCTCGCACCGAGGTTCACCGAATCGCCACCGCAGCCGACCTCTCGGCGCCCGTGCGTGCACGGGGCCGGTCCTGCCCATGCAGGGCACCGATGGGGTGACCGGGACTCCCACCGGGCAACAGCCGTGGCTACAGGGCTTGAAAAGCCCTGCGCCGCCTCCGACCGATGGGGATCGAGGTTGCCGGAAAGCCGGACCGATCCTTTTTCCCGGTTGAATCCACCTGCCCCGGCGGCCAGGGGATCTTCGGGGTGGAGCCGCCCTCTGGCGGGTGGCCAACCGGCCTCTTCCCCTGTCGCGCAGTCATCGGCCGGCCGTGGCGCCGAGGGCTGCGAGCCCCACCCGGGCGCGGCGGTTCAGCCGGTCGAGCAGCTTCTCATGAATCCCGCCGAAGCCGCCGTTGCTGAAGATGACCACCACGTCCCCGCCCTCGGTCTCCCGGGCCAGGTGGGACACGATGGATTCAACCTCCGGAAGGTACAGGGCTTGCTTGCCCGCGGCGCGCAGGTCGGCCACGACCTGGTCCGGGTCGAGTCGTTCTTCGGGATCCAATTGCTCCAGACGGGCGACCTGGGCGATGACGATGCAATCGGCGGGCGCGAAGGCTCCGGGGAGATCCTTCTGAAAGACGCGCCGGCGGGTGGTGTTGCTGCGGGGTTCGAACACCGCCCAGAGTCGCTGGCGCGGGTATTTTAACCGGAGGGCCTCGAGGGTGACCCGGATTGCGGTGGGATGGTGGGCGAAATCGTCGATGACCGTCACACCATCGGCCACGCCCCGGACCTCGAGCCGGCGGCGGACGCCCTGGAAGGTATCGAAGGCGGATTGGATCTGCCGGTTGGATAGCCCGTAGTGCTTGGCACAGGCGACGACGGCCAGCGCGTTGCGCACATTGAACTCGCCGGGGAGGTTGATGTGGAAGCGGTAGCTGGGGATTTCGAAGAGGCTGGCGCCGGCGCCGAGCTGGAGGTTGAAGGCCCGGACGGCGTTGTGCTCGCCCAGCCCGAACTCCCGGACCGGGCAGAAACGCACTCCCAGTAGAGGACGCAGGTTGGGATCATCGCCGTTGGCCAGGACCAGTCCGTTCCGGGGAACCAGCCGGATCAATTGTTCAAACGACCGTTGGATGGCGGCGAGGTCGGGGAAGATGTCCGCGTGATCGAACTCGAGGTTGTTGAGGATCACGCATTCCGGAAGGTAATGGACGAACTTGCTGCGTTTGTCGAAGAAGGCGGTGTCGTATTCGTCGCCCTCGATGATGAACCATTCGCTGTCGGTGAAGCGTGCGCCTCCATCAAAGTTGAGGGGCAGGCCGCCGATGAGGAACCCCGGGCGGAGCCCGTTGTGTTCGAAGACCCAGGCCAGCAACGCGGCCGTGGTGGTTTTGCCATGAGTGCCGGCCACTACAATGGAGCGTTTGCCCCGGATGAACCGTTCCCGGAGCAGCTCGGGCAGGGAACAGTATCGGAGCTTGTGTTCCAGGCAATATTCCGCCTCGGGGTTGCCGCGGGAGATGGCGTTGCCGATGACCACAAGGTCGGGCCGATGCCGGAGGTTGCTTTCGCTGTAGCCGGGCATGACCTCAATGCCGTTTTGGGCAAGGAAGGTAGACATGGGCGGGTAGGGATTGAGGTCGGAACCGGTGACCTGGAGCCCCTGCTGTTTCAAGGCCACGGCGGTTGAGGCCATTGCCGTGCCACAAATGCCCACAAAATGTACGGATCGGATGTCGCCCCACATACGGCCAGCCACTGTAGGGAAACCGGCGGACGGGGAAAGCGCGAATTGGAGTACGATCGGGAGCAGGCGCATGCCATGGGTACACCCGGTCCTTCAACGCGCTGACCTGCAAATTTCAGGCCCACGCGACCCTCCGAGAAGGGGATCGAAACCACCCGCACACTTTGCAGCAGGGTCGAGTCGGAGAGGGCCGCTGAAGGGCGGTTTTGCAAGCGGTGGCCGGTCGCCGGGGCAAACCGCCCGCACACGTCCAGAGCCGGAACGAATTCGAAGTACGCCCTCCGGCGCTCCGACCGGAGCGATCAAAGTCAACCGGTTGGCCCGGCACCTGGCTTCCGACCTCAAGCGTGCGCCTTCTCTGGAGTGCTTATGCAGGACCGGGACCCAAGCGAGAGGCCACTGACGGGGCTGAAGGCCGAGTAAAGACAACCGGAACTTCGCTGTGGAGGCCATTTGACCTGCCGGAGGAAGCACGCTGACCGGTGAACCCATGCCATGACCGGGTCGGAGCCGGTAACGGATGTGGCCCCTTGCGCCCGGGTATCGAGCCCGAATCGAGCCCGGCGATTCGGCCGGATTGAGGCCGAAATGCCGGATGCGAGCGCAGCGGGCCCTGCGGCCGGCTTTTGGACCCAGCTCTTTCCAAGCCGTGGCGGCCGTTTTTGGTTCCGGTTTGGGTCGTCCTCATCCATCGTGCAGGCGAAGGGCGAACGGCGGCGGGCCGGGCGGGTGACCGCATGAAAGCAAGGCGCGGACCAGCTGGCCGGGGGGATGGCGACCGGCGGCCGGGATTGATCGTTAATGGTCTTGACCGGCCACAGAGCAGCCCCCTACGTTGGGCAAAGACAGGCAACATTTCATGTTTGCGCAACTAAAAAGTCTGTTCTCCAACGACATCGGGATCGACCTGGGCACTGCCAACTCCCTCGTGTACGTACGGGACCGTGGCATTGTGTTGCGCGAGCCTTCGGTGGTGGCGATTGAAGCCGGGACGACCAACGTGTTGGCGGTGGGTGAGAGCGCCAAGCGGATGCTGGGTCGGACCCCGGGCAACATCGTGGCCATTCGCCCCATGAAAGACGGGGTGATCGCCGATTTCGAAATTACGGAGGCGATGTTGCGCCATTTCATCCAGAAGGTGCACCACCGGAAACTGATTGCGCCTCGGGTGGTGGTGGCGGTGCCCTCGGGGATCACGGAGGTGGAGAGACGGGCGGTAAAGGACTCGGCCATGCACGCCGGGGCCCGCGAGGTGTATCTGATTGAACAGCCGATGGCGTCGGCCATCGGGGTGGGGCTGCCCGTGGAGGAGCCCGCCGGCAACATGATTGTGGATATTGGGGGGGGCACGTGCGAAATCGCCATCATCTCCCTGGCCGGCATCGTGTTCAGTCGCAGCCTCCGGGTGGGCGGCGATGAGATGGACGAGGCCATCATTGCGCACATGAAACGCGCCTACAACCTGTTGATTGGCGAGCGCACAGCGGAGGAGATCAAGATCCGGATCGGATCCGCCTACCCGCTGGAGCAGGAACTGACCATGGAAGTGAAGGGGCGCGATTTGAGCACCGGTTTGCCCAAGACATTGACCATCCGCTCGGAAGAGATCCGGGAAGCCCTGCGCGAACCGTTGTCGGCCATCCTGGAATCCATCCGGTTGACCCTGGAACGCTGCCCGCCCGAGCTGGCGGGGGATCTGGTGGACCGGGGCATTGTGATGGCCGGGGGCGGTTCGCTAATTCGGGGCATCGACCGGTTGGTGTCCGAAGAAACGGGTTTGCCGGTGCACATTGCCGAGGACCCTCTGAGTGCTGTGGCCGAAGGCACCGGCCGCGTGCTGCAGCACCTCGAATTCCTCAAACGCGTCACTCGTGCCGACTAGTCGGTTCCTTGCGCTCGGTCCGTGTGAACCGTGCGGTGAAGGAACGGCATGTGGAAGCGATCGCATTCGGTCGCCCTGGGTTTGTTGGCCGGGCTCAGTCTCCTGTTACTGAGTCTGCCCGATGAGCTGGCAACCCGGGTCAAACTGGCGCTGAGCACGTTGTACCTGCCGTTGCTGGGCCTGGCCGGGGCCACCCAGCAGGCCGGCAACCACGTCGCCGAGGCGCTGCTCTCGCGACGCGAGTTGCTCCGTCAGCTCGAAACCTTGCGCCGGGAAAACGAGCGACTCCGGATCGAAGCCCTGCAGGCAGCCGAATGGGCCCGGGAAAACGAGCGTTTGCGCCGTCAGTTGGGCTGGCAACAAACATCGCCGTGGCGCGATCGACTCCGGCTGGCGCGGGTGACGTTGCAGGATCCCACGCCCTGGTGGCGGACGCTCCAGGTGGATCTGGGCAGTCGCCACGGGGTGCGACCCGGTTTGCCGGTGCTGGTGCCCGAGGGTTTGGTGGGCAGGACACAGGAGGTCGGCCCGTTTCACACGCGCGTGGCGTTGCTCGGCGATCCCAACTGCAGGGTGTCAGCCCGGATCCTCAATCCGGCCGGGGATGTGGGGATTGTACAGCCCTCCGACCCGTTGCAGCCGGGATGGGTGGTTCTGAGTTACCTGCCGCGAACGGCGCAGGTCCTGCCGGGGCAACCGGTGGTCACCAGCGGCCTGGGCGGGGTGTTTCCGGCCGGGATCCCCGTGGGATCGGTCGTGGACGTCCATCCGGTGGAGAACGGGCTTTATTTGGAGGCGCGGGTCCGGCTGGCGGCGCCCATCCATGCGCTCCAGGAGGTCTGGATTCTATGGCCCTAACAGCGAAGCGAGCCCAAACACGTGCGCAACGGCTCTTGATGAAGCAGCAGGTTCGGAGCCGGACCCGCGCCCGACGCCGGCCGGATCCGGCACCGGAACTTGTAGCCCCTGACAACGCATGGTGAGCCAGGTTCAAATCTTGGGGACGTTGGGTTTGGCATGGTTGTCCGTGTTCCTGGCAGCGGCGCTGCCGTGGCCCAAACCGTGGGTCGGAACACAACCAGACCTGCTGCCGGCGTTGATGGTCTATGCGGCGTTGCGCACGTCATTGCTGAACGTGTTCCTGTTGGCGTTGTGGGGAGGGTTGATGCTGGACACGGTGTCGGCCAACCCTCCGGGTACCAGTTGTCTGCCGCTGATGTGCGCGGGGTTGATCCTGCACTTTCGACGCGAACTCTTGTTGCGGGACGAGCCGTTTGCCCAGTTCATGCTGGGCCTGCTGGCCGGAGCGCTTGTGCCAGGGCTGACGATCTTGCTCCTGTTGACGTTGGGACGGGAACCGTTGCTCGGTTGGGGCACGCTGGTGCCCTGGGCGGTTCTGGCTGTGAGTTCCGCTGTTTGCACGCCGTTGCTGTTCCGGCTGTTTGCCGGCGCGGAGCGGTGGTTGGGGCACCGCCCCGCCGGTCCAACGGCGTTCCGGCCCGACCGGGAAATCCGTAGGGGAAGGTATTGATGGCCATCCAGTTGTTGGATCCAGCACAACATGATGACCGGGCCCTGCGGGGCCTGACGCAAGTGGTGCTGGCCGGTCTGGCGGTGCTGCTGGCCGGGTTGTGGTGGGTTCAGGTGGCCTCGCGGCGCACCTACCAGAGCCAGCAAGAAATCCAGGCCGTGAGGACGGTGCGGATTCCGGCCGTGCGCGGACGGATTCTCGACCGCAACGGCGTTGTACTGGCCGACAGCCAGCCCTCCTTCAATCTGGGTCTGTATCTGGAAGAGTTGAGTCCCGAATTCCGCGCCGAGTACGCGCGGCTCCGACCTGTGCAGGTGGTGAGCCAGGCCGGCCTCAGCCGGTTCCTGGGCAGGTCAACGGTGGTGACCCAGGCGGTCCGGTTAAGTCGGGCGGATCTGGACCAGCTCCAGTGGACCGCCAGGATCCGGGTGGCGAGCAATGCCGTGGTCCGGCTGGGCCGGTTGCTGGGACAGTCCCTCCCCTTCGATCCGGAGCGGTTCCGCCGGCATTATCTGGAGCAACTGGCCCTTCCCTTTCCCGTGGCCATGAACCTGCAGCCGGAGCACGTGGCGCGGTTGGCGGAGGCGGGTGATTTGCCACCGGGGGCCGACCTGGAAGTGTTGCCGCTGCGGCTTTACCCCCATCAGGCCACGGCCAGCCATCTGATCGGTTACCTGGTTCGCGACGACCGGTCGGTCGAGGGCGAGGATGCGTACTACTCGTACCGGCTGCCCGACTATCGCGGTGCCGTGGGTATCGAAGCCGGGTTTGATCGCGAACTGCGGGGCCGGGCCGGGGCCAAGTCGGTGCTCGTCAACAACCTCGGGTACAAACAGTCCGAGCGGGTCTGGAATCCGGCCGTGCCCGGCTGGGATGTGGTACTCACGGTGGACCTGCGCGTGCAAAAGGCGGCCGAACAGGCACTGCTGCGGGTGGGCGCACAGGTGCGCGCCGCCGTGGTGGCTTTGGACGTCACCACGGGCGACGTGCTGGCCCTGGCATCGCTGCCAGCGCCGAATCCCAATCATTTCGTCCTCGGTTTTCCGCCCGGCGAATACGATCGCATGAGGGACCCCCAGCTGCGACCCCAGATCAACCGCGCGACACAGGAGCATTACGCCCCGGGCTCCATCCTGAAACCGTTGGTGGCCCTGGCGGCTCTGGACTGCGGATTGGACCCGCGGGCGCGATTCACCGTGCAGCCGGATCCGGCCCGGCCGGATCGCGGTTGTATTTACGTGGGCCGGCGCAAAATCCGGGATACGGCGCCCCCGGGCGAGTATGACCTGCGCCGTGCGTTGATCCGGTCCAGCAACAGCTACTTTGTGCACTGGGGACTGCAACCCGGCGTGGTGGAGCGTCTGGTGCAGCTCGGCACACAACTGGGACTCGGTCAGCGGATCGGGCTGCCCACCCGTCAGGAAGCGCCCGGTGTATTTCCGTCGCTGGCCGAGGTGCGCTCGCCCGGCTGGCGGGACGGTGACACGGCCAACCTGTGCATCGGCCAGGGCCCGGTCGCGGTGACTCCGCTGCAAATGGCCCTGGTATTTGCGGCTCTGGCCAACGGCGGGCATTTGCTGGAGCCGCGGCTGGTCGACCGTCTGGAAACCTCCGAGGGGCAGTTCTCCCGGGTGGTACGCCGGTTCCCCGCTGGGCAGATCCGGCGGACCGTAACCCTCCGCCCGGATCACCTCCGGGAATTGCACTCGGCCATGCTCGCCGATACCGAGGATCCCGAGGGAACCGGCCGTGCCGCGGCGTTGCCGGGGTTCCGCGTCTGCGGGAAGACCGGCACCGCCCAGGTGATGGACGCCCAGGGCCGGTTGCGAGGGTACACAACGTGGTTTGTGGGGTTTGCCCCGTATGAACGGCCCCGGTTCGTGGTGGCCGTGATGGTGGAGGACGGGGGTAGCGGCGGATCCACCTGCGCCCCGGTGGCGCGCGAGGTGTTCCGGGCGCTCCAACAGACCGGCGCCGCCCCTGATCAGGAACTGGCAATGAATCTGGCCGGATGAACGACCCCCAGCTCCAGCCCGGGCCGTCGCGCGTGGACGCCACCCTCTGGGTTGCGGTGGCGGGTCTGGTCCTGTTGGGTCTGGCGTTTGTGGCCAGTTCCACCCTGGCGGCCGAGGAACTGAACCGCGTACCGTTCTGGCAGCGGAGCTGGGTGCGTCAGGGGATCTGGTATGTGGTGGGCGGGGCCTGTGCCGCAGCCCTCTGCAGTGTGGACTATCGGGTTCTGGCCCGGTGGTCGCCGGTGGTGTACGTGGGCATGATACTGGTCCTGGTCCTGGTGCTGGTGCCCGGGATTGGGGCCGTAAGGTTCGGCGCCCGGCGGTGGCTGGACCTGGGGCCGGTCCAGGTGCAACCGTCCGAGTTCGCCAAGCTGGTGCTGATTCTGATGCTGGCTCATTTCCTGAGCCGACCGCGGGAGGAACTGCGTCAGCCGGCGGTTTTCTGGCGGGCGCTCGGTCTGACGGCGTTGCCTTTTGTGCTGATCCTGCGAGAGCCGGACCTGGGGACGGCTCTGCTGCTCTGGCCCACGGCCCTGGCCATGCTGTGGGCGGCCGAGGTGCCGGAAGTGTATTTGCGGCGGCTCGTGGTGGGTTGTGCCCTGGGTGCGATTTGTCTGGTGGCCAACCTGCTGTTTGCCCCGCCCCGTTGGCAGATCCCCTTGGAAGAGTACCAACGTCAGCGGATTCTCGTGTATTTTGGACGGGATTTTGCGCCGCCGGACGCCACCCCGGAGGAACGACAACGGGCGCGGGCGCTCCAGGAGGCGCGGTCGTATCAGGTGCGCCAGGCGCTGATTGCGGTGGGATCGGGTGGCTGGTGGGGCAAGGGTTGGGGTCAGGGAACCCAGATTGCCCTGGGCTTCCTGCCGCGAACGGCGGCGCACAATGACTTTATCTTCTCCGTGATTGCCGAGGAGAAGGGTTTCGTGGGCAGCGTGACGGTTCTCACGCTGTACGGGGTGATGTTGCTGCGCGGTCTGCACATCGCCCGCCAGGCACGCGATCGCCTGGGTCGGCTGATCGTGGTGGGCGTGGTAACGCTCCTGTTCAGCCAGGTCTTCATCAATATCGGCATGAACATAAGGCTCATGCCCGTGACGGGCGTACCGCTGCCGCTGCTGTCGTACGGCGGGTCTTCGGTGGTCGTCTCGTTGATCGCGGCGGGCTTGATGCAAAACGTGCACTCACACGGTCGAGGATATCCAACATGAGCGAGCGTAGCTTTTCGCGTCGGCGCCGGAGCCTGCGATTCCGGCCGGCTGGAGGTTTGGGAGCGGTCTCGCCGAAGGCACAGGCGGAGGCCCGGGACGCCCGGGCTGCCGCCACCTCGCCCTCGGTCGAACCCGAGCGCCTGTTCGACAAACGGCATGAACAGGAGATTGAACAGGCGCAAAACGTGGCCTATGGCCTGCCCCCGGAGGGCGAACCCGCAGAAGCAACCCCCACGGCACCCGGCGGCGAGTTTCGCGAGCCCCATCCGGAGGTGCCCGAACGGGTGGAGGAGGAAAAGGAGTACGAACCGATCCCGGTGGAGCCACCGCCGCAGGGCTTTGTGGAATCGCTCCGGGCCATGGCGGACAAGATCGTCCAAAAGGTCCAGCGACTCCTCAAACCGGCGCCCAAGGTCCACAAGGAAATCATCATCAACGTGGAAGCCCTGGAAACGCGGGTGGCCCTCCTGGAAAACGGCCAGCTGGAGGAATTCAACATCGAGCGCACCTCCGAGGAACGGTTGGTCGGCAGCATCTTCAAGGGCCGGGTCCGCAACCTGGAGGACGGGTTGAAGGCCGCCTTCGTGGACATCGGCTTCGAAAAAAATGCCTTCCTCCATTACTGGGACATCGTGCCCAACCCCCTCGACAGCGGGGTGGAGATCGTGGAACGGGAGGGCCGGAAACGGGAGCGCCCGCGCATCACGCAAAAGGACGTGCCACGACTCTACCCGCCCGGCAGCGAAATCATTGTCCAGGTCACAAAGGGGCCGATCGGCAACAAGGGGCCGCGTGTGACCACAAACCTGGTCCTGCCGGGCCGGTTCCTGGTGCTGTTGCCCTACAACGACCAATGCGGCATCTCGCGCAAGATCGAGAACCCCCAGGAACGACAGCGACTCAAGAAGATCCTGCGGGAGCTCAACATCCCGGAGGGCATGGGCGTGATCATGCGGACCGCGGGCGAGGGTCAGCAAAAGCGGTATTTCGTCCGGGATCTGGCCTGGCTGCTGGAGGAGTGGCGGCAGATCGAAGAACGATGCCGCACCCTGCCCACACCCGCCTGCGTGTTCCAGGAACCCGACCTGATTGAACGAACCGTGCGGGACTTTCTCACCGACGACGTGGAACGCATCGTGGTCGATGACGCCAAGGCCGAACAGCGCATCCGGGAACTGATCGGCCGGATCTCGCGCCGTTCGGTCAACAAGGTCAAGCTCTACACCGATCCGGTGCCCATCTTCGACCGGTTCGGCATCACCAAACAACTGGAAACCGCCTTCGCCCGCGTGGTCCATCTCAAAAGCGGCGGCTACATCGTGGTGGACGAAACCGAGGCGCTGGTGGCCATCGACGTCAACACCGGCCGGCACAAGCTCGGGGGCAAGGACCAGGAATCCACCATCCTCCGCACCAACCTCGAGGCGGCCGACGAAATCGTGCGCCAACTGCGGCTCCGCAACATGGGCGGGATCATCGTGCTGGACTTCATCGACATGAAATCCCGGCGGGATCAGCAGGCCGTCTACCAACGAATCAAGGAGGGGCTCAAACGCGACCGGGCCAAGACCCATGTGCTGCCCATCTCCCAGCTCGGCCTGATGGAAATGACCCGCCAGCGACATACGGAGAGCGTCCAGGCGGCCATCTACGATGATTGCCCCTACTGCCGCGGACGCGGCAAGGTCAAGACCCCATTGAGCATGAGCGTGGAAATCCAGCGCAAGATCACCGAGATCCTCCGACGCCGCCCGCGGGACGAGTCCGACTTTCAACTGCGTATCCTCGTCCACCCCCAGGTCTTCGAACGGCTGCGCACGGAGGACGAAAAACTGCTCATTGAGCTGGAGAAACGGTATTTCGGCAAGCTGACCTTCCGCGCCGACCCGAGCCTGCACATCGAGGAGTTCCGGGTGTTCAACGCCCTCACCAATGAGGAACTGGCGCATATCAAGCCCTCACACGCCGACTGACAAGTGGAATGGCGCTTGCAGCCCCGACGGGCCGGCCGGTCCACAGGCCCGGCGCACCCACCTCCGGTGAACCCCGGCGCAGGGGACGCGGGGCCCGGACCCGCAACCCGATGCGACTCCGGCCCTCCCGGAATCCAGGGCCGGTCACCGGTTTCTGCTTGTGACGCAGGGATGAAGAGGGGTCGGGCCCCGGCCCCGGGCGTTCGACTTTTTCACGGCCGACACGGAGTTTTCTGTAGGCAGCCGGCTCGATCGGCATTAGATTGAACTCAAAGCTCGGCACCGGGCCGGGGGTCGGTCCGGCCGGACACCAAAAGCGTCACTCATGCTCACGAGGACAAGCCATGATCCAATGCACCGGAACCATCCGCGACGTTCTGAAGCACAAGGGTCACCAGGTGTGGACCATCGCCCCGGACGCCACCGTGTTTGAAGCCATCGAAAAACTGGCTGAAAAGAACGTGGGCGCCTTGCTGGTCATGGACGGGGACCGATTGGTCGGCATTTTTTCGGAGCGGGATTACACGCGGAAGGTGGCCCTGCGGGGTCGATCCTCCAAGGACACCCGCGTGCGAGAGATCCTGTCGGACCGGGTGATTTGCGTGACGCCGGAGCATTCCGTGGAGGACGGGCTGCGGCTGATGACCGAACACCGCATCCGCCATCTGCCGGTGGTGGAGAATCAAAAGGTGGTGGGGATCGTATCGATCGGCGACCTGGTGAACTGGGTCATCAACCAGCAAAGCGCCACCATCCGACACTTGGAGACCTACATCACCGGCGGTTACCCGGGCTGAGGTGCGCCGATCTCGGGCAGGGTCCGCCGCAGCCGCACGGCTACGTGGCGGGCCTCGGGCAACACGAACTTTTTGATTTCCACGGTGACCGCGGCCGGACGATAGCGTTGCAACACATGGCCGGCCAGGTCCGCCGCCAGTTTCTCCAGCAGGGCCCAGCTCCTGCCCTCACCAAACCCGAGCAGATCCCGCGACACCGCGTGGTAATCGATCGTGTGAGCGAGGTCATCGGTCACCGTGGCCCGCAGGTCGGCGGGCTCCATCTCCAAACTCACCAGCAACCGCTGGGGATGGGCCCGCTCCGCCTCGCTCACGCCCACCCGGTAAAAAACCTCCAGATCCACGATCGAAACGCTGAGCATGTTGAACCCTTTCAGTCTCGAATGGCCGAGGGCTCACCTGCTGGAACCCTTCCCAACCCGGGCAACACCCCCTGCAGCACGCGCTGGATCAGTCGCCGGGTCGGCTCGTTCAGGTCCTCGGCCAGCGCCGAGGTCAACGGCACCCACCGCCACGCGCAACCCTCCTCGTTGAGCCGCACCTCGGCCGGCCCGTGCACACGGCAGACATAGGTCAGCAACAAAAAATGTGCGGGCCGGTAAAACTCCGGCGGGTTCACGCACTCCTGCATCTCCACCCAACGGACCTCGACCACATTCAGGCCCGTTTCCTCCAACAGTTCACGGCGCAGGGCGGCCTCGCAGCTTTCGCCCTGACGCACCTTGCCCCCCGGCATCCCCCAACGATGCGACCACTTGGGGGTGCGCACCAGCAACACCTCGTCCCGATCATTCAGGACCAGTCCGCCCACCGTGACAACCGGCCCCTGACCGGTCCCGGGTTCAGGTGGCCATGCAAATCGCCCCACGTGCAACAGCGCCTGCAGTTCCCCGAGGTGCTCGGCGATCCAGTCCGGTCGCGCCGCCCGCAATTGTGCCAGGGTATTGTAACCGGTCAAAACCGCGCAGGAACCAACCCCGCCGTGCCGCGCAGTCTCCACATCATGTTCCATGTCGCCCACGAAAATCGTCTCCCGGGGGTCCAGACCCTGCTCCCGCAGAAGCCGCCCGATCCATTCGCGCTTGTCCCGGGCCTCCACATACGCCGGCCCCAGCAGAGGGCCCAGCCCGGTTCGCGCCGCCTGCTGCTCGTAGTATTCCCGTTTCACCGTGCTCAGGACGAAGGTCCGCACGCCGTGCGTGCGACAAAACTCCAAAAACGCGCGGGCATGAGGCAGCGCCACCACCGAATCCTGCGCCGGCCCGAAATGCTCGTGAAACCATTGTTCCAGCGTGGACAAGGGGATCTCCGGTGTGTGCCGTTCATAGAACCGGACGAACGGTAGACAGAATTCGGCCCGGAACCGGTCCAGGGTCAGCGTGGGTCGTCCGGCGCGTTCCAGCACCCGGTTCGTGGCCTCCCACACCGCCGGCAGGTCGTCCACCAGGGTCCCCGACCAGTCCAGAATAATGTTGCGGATCACGAACCGCAGTGTAGTCGTCAGCCCGTCGCCGAGACAATCTCGGCCGCCGGTTCAAAGGGAACCGCGAGTGGGCCGGAGCTCGCAAAACTCGTCCGACCGGTCCATCCACGGAAGAAGAGAACACAACGGCCATGCCCGAATCGAAGCCAGAAACCAGTCCGCCGCCGCCTCGCAACCGTCCCTGGTTGCCCTGGCAGAACCTGATGCTGGCAGCCACCGTGATGGCGGTGGTCGGGGCGGTCATCGAACAGTGGAATCTGCAGACCGGCTGGCCCTTGGGCCGAAAGGCATTCACGCCCCACCCCATGATTTCCGAACCCGTCCGATTGGCACTCCTGGCCCTGGTTTGGCCGTTGAGCCTCTTGAGCGCCCGGGTGGCCACCCTGTGGTGGATGGCGCGGGCGCGGCCCGGCCGTGCCCCGGGGATCCGCAATCTCGTCTTGACCGCCACATTGGCCCTGTGGCCGCAATGGCTGGCCGACACGGTCGCCCGTGGCCACCTGGGATGGTACACGTGGGTGGAGCCGCGCTGGCGCCTGCAGGGACTTGTCCTGGACCCGTTGCCGGGCTGGTGGGTGGGGCATCTCATCGCGCTGGCGGCCGCCCTGCCCGCCCTACTCGACAAGCACCCCCACCCGCGCCTGCCGCCACTGCGCGCGTTTTTGCTCTGGGTGGTCTGGAACGGTCTGCTTTTGCTGGCCTGCGTGGGGCACGTGGAGGAGGCAACGCTGGCACTGTTGCTGGCCCCGTTTGCCGTCGTGACGGTCTGCGCCTTTCACGCCGGTTATCCCGCCGCCACCGACCGCACCGGCCCTACCACTGCTCCACCTCCGAACGGAGCGGCTCCAGATCGGGATCCTGAAGGGCCATCTGCTTGACCTCGTCCCGGTCGCCCAGTTCGAAGGCGCGGCGCAACCATTGGCGGGCCTCGTCCAAACGCCCCATCTGGCAGGCGTAACAGGAGAGGTTGTACGCCACCAGCAGTTCGCGCGGAAAATGAGCTGCAGCCGGCAGAAGAGCCGCCCACGCCTTTTCTAGGCCTCCCTGCGGCGCCCGACGCAACGCGTACGCCCGATGCAACCACCCACTGGCGCGATCGGGCACCAGCCGCACCAGTGCTTCCGCCACCGTCACAGCCTCGGCCCACCGCTGTTGGGCGGCGAGGATGGACCACTGCAGTTCCAATACGTCCGGATGCGGCTGTGGGCGCCGCAACAAAGGTTCCAGTTCGCGCTCCGCCTCATCCGGCCGACCCAGCTCCATCCAGCCAAGGGCGGCCAGCAACCGATGACGGTCCGGGTACTCGATCGTACTCATGCCGTAATTCCGGGACCGCTCCCCGGGGAGGCATCCGCGCCAGAGCCGGCTCAGTTGACCAGGCGATACCAGTTGTCGCGCTGGCGGGGCTCGTAACCGAGATCGCGAATCAACCGATGCATTTCCGCCACCGTCATGCGGAAGGAGGCGCCCGCCTGCCGGACGACGTTTTCCTCGATCATGATGCTGCCCAGGTCATTGGCACCAAATTGCAGGGCCATCTGGCCCACTTCGGGTCCCTGGGTCACCCAGGAGCTCTGCACGTTTTCGAAATTGTCGAGGTAAATCCGGGCCAGGGCCTGCGTGCGCAGGTATTCAACGCCGCCGACCCGTGGCAACCGCAGCCGGGTATTGTCGGGCTGAAACGTCCAGCCAATGAACGCGGTGAAATATCCTCCGCTGGTGGCGTCCGGCCCCGTGGCACGCCGGGTTCCGGCCCTGGCCAGGGAACGATCCTGCAGCTGTCGGAGTCGTTCCCAGTGTTCAATTCGATCCTCCAGCGTTTCCACATGGCCGAACATCATGGTGGCGGTGGAACAGAGCCCCAGTTGATGCGCCGTTTCCATCACATGCAACCATTCGTCGGCGGTGGCCTTCAACGGGGCGATGCGCCGCCGCACCCGATCCACTAGGATTTCCGCCCCCCCGCCGGGGATTGAACCCAGCCCGGCGGCGCGAAAGTCCTTCAGAATCTGTTCCACCGGCTCGTCGAAGACCTTCTGGAAATGAATGAATTCCGGCGGGCTGAACCCGTGGATGTTGATTTGCGGGAACCGGCTGTGGATGTGGTGGAGCATGTCCAGGTACCACTGTTTGGGCAGCCCGGGGTGATGCCCGCCCTGCAGGAGGATCTGGGTGCCGCCCAGGGCCAGGGTTTCCTCGATTTTGCGATCCAGCTCCTCCATCGAGAGGACGTAGGCGTCCGGCGCCTTTTCGGTTCGGTAAAAGGCGCAAAACTTGCAATACACGTTGCAAACGTTGGTGTAATTGATGTTGCGGTCGATAATGTAGGTGACGATCTCGGCGCCCCGCCCGCCGTAGGCCCGGGCCTTGGCCAGTTGACGCCGGCGGTCGGCCAGGGCACCCAGCTCATGAAGCGGCAGCTGATAAAGCTGACGAGCCTCTTCCGGCGTGATCCGCCCGCCATCCCACACCTTCTGCAACAGGTCATCCAGGGGCATTACCTCAGTCACGTCACGAATGTAGTCCGGCAGCGGGCGGGCGCAACGCCGTTCGCCGTCGCCCATGCCGCTCCGGTGCCGAGCCGGTCCGCGGCAGGGTCCCCGATCTGGCCTCGGGACCGCCCGGAGTTTCGGCTTTGAACCGGCGGGCCCGCGCCGTATAAGGACGCCGTGGTACCGATGATCCTCAAACAGGGCGGCCCCGTGGCGGTGCTGCTGCTCCTGCTGGCCGTGGTGGCTCTAACGGTGTTTCTGGAGCGGGCATTGCATTTGCACCGGGCCCAGATCAACGTGGCGGAGTTCCTGAACGGCATCCGCACCGTGCTCAAACGGGCCAATGTCATGGAAGCCATCGCCATCTGCGACGCCACCCCGGGACCGGTACCGCGGGTGGTCAAGGCAGCCATCCTGAGCCGGGACCAGGGCCGCGACCGTGTGCGGGAAGCCGTGGAGGAGGCCGGCCTGGCGGAGGTTCCGCCCCTGGAACGTCGACTGAACCTGCTGGCCACGCTCTGTCACCTGGCGCCGTTGTTGGGGCTGTTCGGGACGATCCTCGGTTTGATGGACGTGTTTGCCCAGCTGGAACAGCAGGGGTTGTACGCGCATGTCACCCAGGTGGCAGGCGGCGTCTGGCGCGCCCTCATCTGCATGGGCCTGGGCGTGGGCATTTCCATCCCTGCCTATGCCGCCTACAACTACCTGGTCAGTCGCGTGCACGCCCTGGTGGTGGACATGGAACGCGCCGCGGCCGAAATCGTCCACATCGTCACCGAAGCCAACGGGAAGACCGATCCGTCATGAGGTTCCCTGTCACCGTCAAGCCGTTTACCGGACAGTGGGATGTGGCGGCCTGGACCGGCACGCTGATGCTGGTTTTGCTCTTCATCCTGTTGCTGCCCCTGGTCCCGACGCCGGGAGTCCGGTTGGAGTTGCCGGCAGCCGCCGACCTGCCCGGTTTGGATGAGCCCGTGCTACCGGTGGCCGTGGACCGTGAAAGCCGGTTTTATTTCCGCAACCAGGTCGTGGACGAATCCGCATTGCTCCATCAATTGCAGACCGAGGCGCGCCAGTACGCCCGGCCCCCCGCCCTGCTCATCCACGCCGACCGTCGCACGCCCTACGAAACCCTGGTCCGCCTGGCCTTGCTGGCCCGACAAGCGGGGCTGAGCCGGGCCCTACTGGCCACGCAACCGGCGGATTCCCGGTCGCCGGAACCGTTCACCTCCACCGTTTCGCCCCGGTCATGAACATGGCTGGCTCGATTCCTTCGGGTTGGTCGACCCGGCGTTGGACAGCCGTCTTGGTGAGCCTGCTTGCGGCGCACGCGGCCGGGCTCTGGTGGTTCGGCGCACACCAACGTCTGCCGACACGCCAGCCGGATCGTGTACCGGAATGGACCCTGGCCGATCCACAGATCACGGCGCTCTGGCCGTTGTTGGATCCCACACTGTTTGTTCAGGGGCATCCCCAAAGTTTTTCCGGACCGGCTTGGATGCGGTTGCCGGAGGTCACCTACCAGCCCACCATTCCCTTGGAACCACCGAGGTTCCTGGTCCCCACGGCAGCCCGCGTGGCACAGTCCTTTCAAAACACCTGGGTCCCCCGGGGTTGGAACCCCTCGCCCATGGCCATCCGAGTCCAGCCGCCACCCCAAACCGGTGGCCTCGTCCCGCGCTCGCCCCTGACCGACCGCCCCTCACGGCTCAGCCTGACAGACTGGGATGAGCCAGTCCGGCCGCGGACCCCACCACCCTCATTGCCCGGTTGGGCAGCCCCCGACCTGTTGACCAACACCGTCGTCCGCGTGCTGGTGGAGCCTTCCGGTCGCGTCCTCAGTGCCGTGCTGGTCACCTCCTCCGGATGGGAGCCCGCCGACCAGTACGCCCTCGCCACCGCTCAACAGCTCGAGTTCGACTTTCCCAACCGACCCACCACGCAGACACCATCTCCCGCCGAACCGATTCGAGGGATCCTGATCTTCCAGTGGCAAACGCTGCCGCCACCCCAACAGCCGGAGGGTCCGGGCTGATGCAGGAACCCGCCATGCTCGCACACGAACTCATCCTCGCCTACGTGCTGCTCCTGCTGGGAGGTCTGCTCATCCTCACCGTCTACACGGAGATGCGACGGCGGCGATTTGAACCTCCCGCAGCCCGGGACCGGATTTTCCGCTGCCAAAACTGTGGTTACGTCTACACGGACGACCCCGATGTGGACCTGTCCCGCTGCTCCCAGTGCGGAAAATTCAACCCACCGTTCGAATTCTGAAGCCTGCCGCCGCACCGGCACACCCTACGGCGACCACACCGCACGATAGAAAGCCCGCTCACCCGATGGCGGACGGTTGGTCACGTCCCAACGACCGGTCCATGCCGTGTTGGTCCACACCGGCTGCCACTGGATCAAGTCGCCCGACTGCTCGAGCACCACCCGGCCAGCGCCCGGCCCCTCAACGGTAAAACGGAGGTTGCCCCCGGCGGTTTTGGTCACGCCCGTAATCCGGACCACGGGCGGCGCCACATCCACCTGCCAGGTCCGCAAGGCCCGCAACCGCCCTCGCGGCTCCGTCCGCACCCAGGGCGTGGCATCCGTCACCGTGACCGTAACGTTGTTCCGGCCATTCCCCAACCCACCCGGCGCAATTTCCAGTCGCGGTTCGTCGACACCCGCCACGGCAACCCCGTTGGTGAACCACTCCACGATCAACGTCTCTTCCAGCGGCCGGACTAGGTCCACCTCAAACAACAACGGCCTTGCGGCATCCCAAACCACCGTGTCCGCCGCCGGCCGCGCCTCGTCCCAGGGGCGTACCTTCTCGTAAATGCTGCGAATGATCTGTTCGCGGCACACCTCGCAAAACGGCACCCCCAAGGTGCGCATCTTGCAGTCATATTTCGGACGGTACCACCCGGTGGCCTGGTACTGCGCGCCCTCGAACAATCCCACCACGTCCCACCAGATCCAGTCATTCGGCGTCGGAACCGGAGTGGCGGGATCAATCCACGCCTTCCATGGGATCCGGTCCCGGTCGGTCTCGCGCGTTGCATTGGGCGCTTCCACCGGCGTATAGCCGGGATAAGGGTTCGTGTATTCGTCCACCAGCCCGGCGAAGAAATGACCCGACTCGTGCACCACAATGTCCGAATAGGGCGGGAAAGGGTTCAGCGCCGTGATGATCGGCAGACGATTGCTCCGACCCGCCGGGCCGCCCACACCCGAAGAACCGCCCGGCTGGATGTCGTTCACCAGCAGGATCACGATGTCCGCCTCGGGCATCAGGGCACTGAGCAGGGCCTCCACCTTCCCCACCCCATGCGCCGGGTCCGGATCCAGTCCGTTGGGCGGAATGGTGATCACATAGTCGTAGAACTCGTATGCGCTGTTGAAATACGTGTTGCGGTAAGGTCCCCCGGTGGTGGGATGATCCGAGCCCGATTCCGCCGAAGCCACAAAAATGGCCGAGGCATTAAAGTGCCCCCGATAGGTCCGGTACGGTTCGGACCCGAAGAATGTCTCCACCAGGTTCGTGGCATCCTGCAAAAACTGGCCTGCCTGCGCAGCCGTGTAACCCTCGGCCAACACAACCAGGTTCACCCGGTTCGACAACGGCCCGTTTAACATCAAGGGAGTCAACACCTGGCCTTGCACCGACACAGCCAGGCCCACCACCCACCCGCCAAGCCATCCGTACCACCGTACCACCGTTCTCTGCCGGCCCGGACTGGCCCGCCGGACCCCGTGCATACCTTGCTGCTGCGCATCCATGGTGCACCTCGCCGCACGGCCACGTCAGGACCCCGGCCCGGACCTCGAAGGCTGTTCGGGACGTTCGCCCGACTGTATCCGGGCCGGCGGCGCCGACGTGGACACCGGCCATTCCGGAGAATCCACCCGGGCCTCGGCCAGGAACTTTTCGATCTGCGCCACCACCTCCGGGTGCTCGTTCGCCACGTTGCGCTTCTCGCCCGGATCGGCGCTCAGATCATACAACTCCAGGGCTTGCCCGTACCCGGGCCTCACCGCCTTCCAATCCCCCCACCGCAGGGCCTGCTGAAAACCCCGCTCGTGGAATTCCCAGTACAGATACTCGTGCCGGTTGGTCTGCTCCGCACCCACCCACAAAGGGAACACGGAAATGCCGTCCAGGCCCGGCGGGGCGTTGGTCCCCGCAGCCTCCGCCAGCGTCGGCAACAAATCCCAGTGTGCCCACACAAAATCGCTGACCTGGCCCGGACGGATCCGCAACGGCCAACGCACAATCATCGGAACGCGAATCCCGCCCTCGTACAGGTCCCGCTTGATCCCCCGGAACGGACCCGAACTGCCCAAAAACGCCGGGTCCACCCCGCCCTCCCGATGCGGCCCGTTGTCACTGGTGAAGATCACAATGGTGTTCTCCTCCTGCCCGGTCGCCTTCAAGAGATCCAAAATGCGCCCGATGTCGGCATCCATGCGCGTGATCATGGCGGCCTTGTTCTTCTCCGGCTGCGGCCAGGGCCGATCCGAATACGGAGCGTCACTGGGGACCTGCATCCCGTTGCCCGTCCGGGCCCCTTCCTCATTGTTGGCGTGCGGAATGGTGTAGCAGAGCATCAGGAAGAAAGGTCGGTAGCCCTTGTACCATTCCGGCTTGTTGATGCGGATGAAGTTCGTGGCCGCCTTGGTGCAAAGATCCGGAATGTAAAGACGGCGCGCCCCGGCGAAGTTTTCCATCAGGGTCACCCGGCCCTCGTAGCCGGCCCGGGGATCGTAGCGCCAGAGGTACGTCGTGTAATAGTCGTGTGCGTGACGGTTGTCGAGGTATCCGACAAACTCGTCAAACCCCTTCTTCCACGGTACGCCGGGCGTGTTCTCCTCCGCCAACCCCCACTTGCCGATCAAACCGGTGTGATAACCGGCCGACCGCAGCACCTCCGCCAGCGTCACATCCCCCGGCGACAGCGTCACGCCACGTCGGTTCCCACGGATGCGCAAATGACCCGTGTGCTGCCCCAACATGATGGCCGCCCGGGCCGGCGCGCAAACGGTGCTCCCCGCATAAAACTGCGTAAACCGAATCCCCTCTGCCGCCAGACGGTCGAGGTTGGGTGTCTGGATCTTCGTCGAACCGTAACAGCCCAGGTCGCCGTAGCCCAGGTCATCCGCAACAATCAACAGGATGTTGGGTTTCCGTGGCGCCGGCGGAGGCGCGGCTGCATTGGTGTCGGAACCCGTGGCGGGTGCGGACTCGGCCGCCTGTGCGACCAGTCCCCATAGCAGCCACACCCAACACCATAGCATCACCGTGACCCCCCTTTTGAGTCTCCTCATAATCTGCAAGTCTGCGGGGTCGGTCGGTACGGTGGCAAGTCCGGCTGGCATGAACCCGAGCCGCGTCATGCCCGCCTCAGCGGCGTCGCATGGAATACCCCAGTCCGTAACCCCGTGGCAGCAGCGGGTCCGCCTCGGCCTGGTCGGTGCTCAACCGCTGGTTGTCCCGAGGCCAGACCCGCGGCAACCGACCCACGGGCTCCACCTTCCCCAACAACACATCGGCAATCCCGTCCCCCTCCGTGCCCGGCAGCCAGGCGGCCACCACCGCGTCGCTATCCTCCCACACCGACCCCAAAATCAACGGCCGGCCCGAGTACAGAATCGTCACCACCGGTTTGCCGGTCGCCCGCGCCTTGTGTACCCGGGCCCGATCTTCCTCCGCCACACTCAATTCCTTCCGGTCCCCCATCATCTCCGCGTAAGGCTTCTCCGCCACCACCACGACAATTACATCCGCCGCCGCGGCTGCCATGTCGTCCGCACCGTCGGCACTGTAAGAGACCTCCACCCCGGCCGGCACCGCCCGACGCAACGCCCTCAACAGGGTGGTGCCACCGGGCGTGACCGCCCCGGTACTGCCCTGCCACGAAATGGTCCACCCGCCGCACTGCATCCCCAAATCGTCAGCTCCCGGCCCAACCACATGAATCCGCCGCGCTTTCGACGACAATGGCAGAACCCGCCTCTCGTTCTTCAAGAGCACCAGCGATTGCTGAACACACACCCGCGCCACGGCACGATGTTCCGGACTGCCGAGCCGTTGCAACAAACCCTCATCCGTAAAAGGCCGTTCAAACAGGCCCAGCCGGACCTTCGCCCGCAAAATCCGCCGCACCGCGTCGTCGATCCGTGATTCCGGTACCCGCCCTTCCCGCACCAGCTCTTCCAGGAACCGGACGAACTCGCGATAGTTGTTGGCCTGCCCCGGACCGTTCGGGATCATGGCCATGTCCACCCCTGCGTTGATCGCCAGCGCAATCGCCTCCTTGTAGTTCGGATGCAACTGGTCAATGGCCGCCCAATCCGACACCACGAAACCGTCAAAGCCCAGCTCGCCCTGCAAAACCTCCGTCAACAGGTACCGATGGCCATGCAGCTTAACCCCGTTCCAACTGCTGTAGGAGGCCATCACCGACCCCACGCCGGCGCGCACCGCCTCCCGATACGGCGCCAGGTGCAGTCTCCGGAAGGTCGCCTCATCGCATTCGGTGTTGCCCTGGTCCACCCCCTGGGTGGTGCCACCGTCCCCTGCATAATGTTTCGCGCACGCAAGGGCACGGTAACCCCGCCGGACCGCCCCGCCCTGGATCCCGCGAATGGCAGCCGCCCCCAACTCACCCACCAACGCCGGGTCATCACTGTAGCTCTCATAAGTGCGACCCCAGCGCGGATCGCGCGCCACCGCCACGCACGGCGCAAACGCCCAATGGATGCCCGTGGCCAACATCTCCTCTGCCGTGACCCGCGCCGCCCATTCCACCAATCCCGGATTCCGTGTGGCGCCCAGGCCAATCTGGTGCGGAAAAATCACCGCCCCCAGCACATTGTTGTGGCCGTGCACGGCGTCCACGCCAAACAACAACGGAATCTTCAGCCGACTCTGCAACGCAAGGCGCTGGCACTCCAACACCGTCCGCCGCCACGTGGTCGGGGTGTTGTCCTCGGGATCGGTGTTCCCCCCGCACAACACCGAGCCCAACCCCAGCCGCCACAAATCCTCCCGTTCCTTCAACGCCCCGAGGTCCACCTGCGTCATCTGCCCGAGCTTCTCCTCCAACGTCATCTGGCGCAGCAACCCCTCCACCCGCGACTCCACATCCCGACCACCCGGCTGCGTCGCCTGTCCCCGTTCCAAACCCGAACAACACAACGCCAACCCCACCCAAACACCCATCCAGCCCGGCCGCAGCCCGACACGAAAAGCACCCGGAACACCGACAAGGCCTCGCTCCCACCAAAACACCCTGGTTGAGTTTCGCAGCATGCCCCATGGTGCGAACCGCGATTCCAACAGGTCAAATCGTTTTCCCAACGACCCGAAACGAGACAAACCTCGCACGCCCCGGGACCCATGGATCCCCCACCCAACGATCCGAAACGCTCGTAAAGCCGCCATCGCCTCACCTCGGACGTTCGTCCGGAATCATCAACCCGCGCTGGACCGCAGAGCCGGAACCGGGAAGGGCGGGGTCGTTTGCCCGCCCCCATCCGCTATCACCGGCTTCAGAGTTGCCATCGGCTCCAATTGGGGGTAGGACATGCCCCGTATGAAAACGCGTTGGACCGTGTGGACCCGGCTCTGGCTCTGCCTGCTTCTCACCCTGGCGGTCGTTCTCCCACTCCCCGCGCAGACCAATGACCTCACCGAACCGCCCCGCGAACCCGACGTCATCTACGTGCCCACACCCATGCCGGTCGTGGAAAAAATGCTCGAACTGGCGGAGATCAAACCGGGCGACGTGGTGTACGACCTCGGCTGCGGCGATGGACGCATCGTGGTCACCGCCGCCAAAAAATACGGGGTCAGGGCCGTCGGGTTCGACATCGATCCCCAGCGCGTCCGGGAAGCCCGCGAAAACGTCCGCTCCAACAAGGTTGAACACCTCGTTACCATCAAACAGGCCGACATCTTCACGCTGGACCTGAGCGAAGCCACGGTCGTGACCCTTTACCTGCTGCCCGAACTCAACGTGCGACTCATGCCCCAGCTGGCCAAAATGAAACCCGGATCCCGCATCGTCTCCCACGACTTCGACATGCGCGGCGCCAAGCCGGTCCTCGTTTACCGCATGAACATCGACCCGCCCACCGGACGGGAGGTCAACGACCGCGAAAGCCGCTTCGTCTACGGCTCCCACACCATCTACAAATGGGTCGTGCCGTGGGAACCCGAGACCCCCAACGCACCACGCACCGAAAACCGCTGAATCCCTTCCGCAGCACTGTTACCACCGCCCCGGCTCGCGCCAGCCGGCGGCCGTTAGCCCACCGGCTATCCGGTGATCCCACCGCCCCACCGGTAGTCCCACTGACCCTTTCATCGGCAGACCCACCCGGTCCGGGGCTTGCCCGAAAACCTTCCCCCCTCGACAATCGCCCGGGATGTCGGACACCAAAACACTCACGCCCATGATGGCGCAGTATCGCCGGATCAAAGGCGAACTGCCCCGGGACGCACTGCTCCTGTTCCGGTTGGGCGATTTCTACGAGATGTTCTTCGAAGACGCCCAGGTCGGGGCCCGCATCCTCGGCCTGGCCCTGACCCGCCGCAACGGCGTCCCCATGTGCGGCCTCCCTTACCACGCCGCCTCCGCCTACGTCGGCCGCCTGTTGCGTGCCGGCTACAAGGTCGCTCTCTGCGACCAACTCGAGGAAGCCAGACCCGGTAAACTCGTCAAACGCGAAGTCACCGCCATTCTCACCCCGGGGACCCATTGGGACGAACGACTGTTGCCCCAGGAGCAGAACAACTTCCTGGCCGCGGTCAACCCGGGCAGCAGCGGTTACGGCCTGGCCGTGGTGGATCTGAGCACCGGCGAATTCCGTGCCACCGAGCTCGAGGATGATCAGGCCCTGCAGACCGAGCTCGAGCGACTCCGACCCGCGGAGATCATTCACCCGGCCGGGGCCACCACCCTTCACTCCCTGCTCCTCGAAGGGCGTGTCGCCGGGAATCACCCGCCGGCCGACCCGTCCGGATCCGCCGAACCCCAGCACCGCCGTTCCCCACGGTTCGGCTGGGTGGTCAACCCCTACGAGGACTGGGCCTTCAGCCCGGACACGGCCCAATACACCCTCCGCGAGCATTTCCGCGTTGCCACGCTGGACGGATTCGGACTGAAGGGCCGGCCCCGAGCCATCGGTGCCGCCGGCGCCGTGGTGCACTACCTCACCCAACACCTCCGCCGCGACCTCCGAAACCTCACCCACCTCTCCTTCTACCACCGCGGTGACCACCTGGTCCTCGACGCCGCCACGTTGCGTCACCTCGAAGTCCTCGAACCGCTGCACCGCGATGCCCCCCGCAACGCCTCCCTCTACGGCGCCCTCAACCGCACCGTCACCCCCATGGGCGCGCGCCGTCTTCGCGACTGGCTCTCCCAACCGCTGGCCACCCTCGAACCCATCCACCAGCGCCAGGACGCCATCCAGACATTCCTCGACAATCCGGAACTGCTGGAACGGTTCCGACAACAGCTGGCCGAAGTCCGCGACCTCGAACGCATCCTGGGCCGGCTCAGCACCGGAAACGCCAATGCCCGCGACCTGGTGGCGTTGCGGTTTGCCCTGGAACAAATGCCCGGCCTCAAACAGCTCCTCCAATCCCTGGCCGAGGCACCCCCTCCCCATGCCCCCCTGCCCGCCCTTTCCGAGCCTTCCAGCCCGCGGTCCGTCCTCCTCCAGCAACTGGCCGATCAGATTCACACCTTCCCCGACCTGGCCGACCTCATCAGGCGTGCCATCGTGGACGACCCGCCCCTGTCGGTCAAAGAGGGCGGCCTGATCCGCGACGGGTTCGACCCCGCCCTCGATGAACTCCGGCGCGCCATGCGCGAAGGCAAGGACTGGATCGCACGCTACCAGGCCGAGGAAATCCAGCGCACCGGTATCGCGTCGCTGAAAGTGCGCTACAACTCCGTGTTCGGCTACTATATCGAGGTTACCCGCGCCAACCTCGACCGCGTGCCCCCCCACTACCAGCGCAAACAAACCATCGCCAACGGCGAACGTTTCATCACCCCGGAACTCAAGGAAATCGAAACCAAAATCCTCGGCGCCGAAGAGGGCAGCACCAAACTCGAATACGAACTATTCCAACAAATCCGGGAACGGGTCCTGGCCCGGCTGGCCCCGCTCCAGGAGGCCGCCGCCGCCCTGGCCCGGGCAGACGCCCTGGCCGGCCTGGCCGAAACCGCACGGCTCCACCAATACTGCCGACCCGTCGTCCGGGACGAGGGTCTCCTCGAGATCCGCGACGGCCGACATCCCGTCCTGGAACAAACCCTCCTGGACGAGCGATTTGTGCCCAACGACACCTGGTTGGCCAGTGGGCCGGCCGTATCCGGCTCCGTCGCAGAGACGGAACCCCACGCCAGCACCGCCCCCGCCGAGCCACGCCCCCCGCAAATCGCCCTCATCACCGGGCCCAACATGGCCGGCAAAAGCACCTACATCCGGCAGGTCGCTCTCCTCGTCCTGATGGCCCACGTGGGCTCGTTCGTCCCCGCCCGAAGCGCCCGCATCGACCTCGTGGACCGGATCTTCACCCGGATCGGTGCAGCCGACGACCTCGCCCGCGGCCAGAGCACCTTCATGGTCGAGATGACCGAAACCGCCCACATCCTCCATCACGCCACCGCCCGCAGCCTGATCGTGCTCGACGAAGTCGGTCGCGGCACCAGCACCTTCGACGGCCTCAGTCTCGCCTGGAGCATCGTTGAGTTCATCCACAACCAGATCGGCGCCAAGACCCTCTTCGCCACCCATTACCACGAACTGACCGAGCTGGCCGCACGCCTGCCCCGGCTCAAAAACTACAACGTGGCCGTCCGCGAATGGCGCGATCAAATCATCTTCCTCCACAAAATCGTCGAGGGCGCCACCGACAAAAGCTACGGCATCCACGTCGCCCGGCTCGCCGGAGTGCCCCAGCCCGTGCTGGATCGTGCCCGGGTCATCCTGGCAAATCTCGAGGAAGCCGAGCTCAATCCGGACGGCACCCCCAAAACCCGCACCCCCGCGCGCCGGGACCGCGAAAAACTCCGGCAGATGCCCCCTTCAACCCAACTGGACCTGTTCGGCAACCCCTGAACCGCACGGCGCGTGCCCCGACCCGGCCCCTGAACCGGCCCCATCCCGCGGCGGGCGCCGTTCCACCGGTACCGCCGCCTGCAACAACACCGGTCGCAACCGTGCCCCACCCCAGAACCGCACAGGGCCGAACAGCCACAGGCCCTTGATCCGAAACCGATACGCCGGCTGCACACGCCGCAAATACTCCCAAATCTCCCGGGCATGCGACTCCACATGATACGTGGTCACCGCAACCTGCGGCGCACCCTCCCGTAACAAACGTTCCGCCCCGCGCAACACATCCAGGTCCGCCCCCTCCGCATCGATCTTGATCAGGTCCCACGGCCCCAGCCGCAGCCCCCGCGCCCGACAATAATCATCCAGACTCACCGCCTCCACCTCGGTTGCGTTTGCCCCGTCCGCATCCGCGCCAATCCGATTCGCCTCCGGCGCGTCTCCCTCCACCCAGGGGACGCGCCCCGAGCGGGCCGTAACAGCCCTGACCTCCACCACCAGGCGATCGGCCACTCCGTTTTCCTCCGCCGCACGCCGCAGGTACCCCGCCGTGCGCGCCGAGGGTTCAAACGCAATCACCCGCGCCGCCAGACCCTGCCGCAACACCCGGCACGCAAACAAACCCTCGCACGCCCCCACGTCCACCACCACGCCCTGCCCGTCCAATTCAATGGGCGGCGTTGTGTAGCAGTGCGGATGCCCCGGATCGCACTCCTGCGCAATGGCATGGTACACGTTCGCGTTCCATTGCCCGGCCCAGTACACCCTCACCCCCAAAGGGTCGACCGTCACGCGGTACACCCCCGGCTCCGCCAGCTCGGCCCGAGCCAGCTGCGGCAGACGCGCAGCCGCCCGGCGCATCATCCATCGGCCCGGCCACAACCACTGACGCCAGTTCATCCACGCATCCCCCCAGGTAAAGGCCCCCGTGTCCCGCAACCGCCACCAGCATCGCAACGCTTGACCCAGCAGCCGCACCGGGTTTTTCTTGCCGGCCAATGTCATGCGCACCTTCTATCCCACAGACCTGACCCCGGCAAGGACAACAGCCCCGGCCGAACCGTCGCACCCTGTTCAGGGAGCATCGTCGGAAACTCCCCATCGCCCATGCCCGGTCGCCCGTTGAAAGTCGCCTGGATCTCCTACTTTCCCGTGGAATGGCTGCCCGAAGCGCCGCCGGACTTTCGGGCCATGCCACGACATCACCCCGCCTCCTGGCAACGGGTCCTCTTCCGCGCCTGGCAGGACCAGAATCCGGGCGTGGAACTCCACATCCTTGCGCTCCGCAAACAATTCCCCCGTTCCTGCACCTTCCAGATCGCCCCGGCCACGTTCCATTGCATTCGAACCATCGGGGGACTGCGCGCCCCCACACTCTTCTGGTACGACACCTGGCTCGTGCGCCGATGCCTCCGCAGGTTGCAACCGGACCTTGTCCACGCCTGGGGAACTGAAAACGGAGCCGCGTTGATTGCAGCCCGACTGCCGTATGCCTACCTGGTAACCGTCCAGGGACTTATGACCTGGTACTGCCAGGTGGTACCCAACGCACCCGTTTACAATCGCATGGCCGCCTGGCTGGAACGGCGCAGTTTGTCCCGTGCCCCACTCGTCACCACGGAGTCCCGTTTCGCCGTCGCGTTCGTCAGGGACCACTTCGCCCCGCGCCGGATCCTGCAAATCGAACATGCACCGGACCCCGTGTTCCACCAGGTCGTTCGACGCCCACCGGCCGATCGGATCCGGATCGTGGTCAACGGCCGATTTCACTTCGCCAAAGGGACGGACCTCCTGCTGGACGCGTTAAGCCGCCTGCCCGGGGAACAGCCCTGGGAACTGGTCCACATCGGCGCTGCCACCGGCTCCTGGGCCCAAGCCCTGAAAACCCGGTTCCCCGAAACCTTCTGGGAACGAATCCGTTTCCGCTCCGGTCTCACCCTGGATGAAGTGGCAGAAGAGCTGAGCCGGGCCACGCTCCTGATCAGTCCCACCCGCGTGGACGTCAGCCCCAATTCCGTGAAGGAAGCCGTCGTGGCCGGTGTCCCCGTCGTCGGCGCCCGCGTGGGCGGGATTCCCGACTATGTCCTGCCCGAAAAAAACGGTGTGTTGTTCGAGCCCGGCAACGTGGATTCACTCCTCCACGCCCTCCGGCACGCACTCCAACATCCCCAATTCCGCCGGGGTGAAGTGGACCCCGACACCCTCCGCCGCATGCGCGACTATCTCTCCCCTGCCACCATGGCGCGTCGGTTCTTCGAGGCATACACGCAGCTGGCACCTGCCGCAGCAGCGCAGTCCCAAAATCAATAGCCATTCACCCCCGCGCCCGACTCTCGTCCCGAAACAGACCCCGCGCTACAATTCACGCCCATGGTCCACCAAGAGGAAATCCAACTGCACACCACACGAGCCGGGCAAATGCACGACCTGACCGCGCAGGTCAGCGATATCGTGGCCCGTTCCGGCATTCAGACCGGGGTGGTCCACATCTTCAACATCGGAAGCACCGCCGCGGTAGGGAGCATCGAGTTTGAACCCGGGTTACAGGCCGACCTGCCCCGCGAACTCAACCGTCTCCTGCCGCCCGGACGACATTACGGCCACGAACAAACCTGGCACGACGGCAACGCACATTCGCACCTGCAGGCCACTTTGCTCGGACCATCCTTAACCGTACCCGTCCGCGGCGGACGCCCGGTCCTGGGAACCTGGCAGCAGATCTTCCACCTCGAATGCGACATCAAACCGCGTCATCGCCGGATCGTGGTTACCGTGCTCGGCGAACCGGGGCCCTCACCAGCCTGAACCCAACCCCGACCCGAAGTCCTCAACGCATCAGCCAGGCCCGCGGGAAGCACCACAGGAAGCACACCATCCCGGTGCGGTTGGCGGCAACGCTCAACCCGGACCCGCCCGAAGGACCCTCGTGCGGCGAGGCCTCACACCGGGGGCCGAGCGCACCGGCGAACGCTCCGCCACAAACAGGTAAGCGCCCCGCGTCACACCCTCCCATACACCGTTGACGTATCCACGCAAACCGCCGTCGGGCCACAGCCGGTTCTCCAACAGCCGAAGCCCCGCCGCAGCAAAAAAGGCCTCGTACTCGGCACGGCTGTAGGGTCGCACCCGGGGTTCCGCCCCACCGGCTTCCGCCCGGGCAACCACGCCGCGTCCCCACCAGCCGGGCCGCGGTTCCCGAACCGCCACCAGCCGACCCCCGGGCTTCAGCACTCGACGCACCTCACGCAGCACACCCACCACATCCACAGCCTCATGGAGCGTCGCCGAACAAACCACAAAATCGAAGGCCTCATCCGGAAAGCCAAGCCGATGGTAATCGGCCGGAACCCGTACAATCTTGTCCGTTCGCGCGCCCAGGTGCGCAAACACCCGGGGCGCCAGTTCCTCCAACAGCCGCCGCGAAACGTCCGTGGCCACCACCTCCACCACCTGCGGCAGCTTGGAAAGCTCCGCGCTGAACCCGCATGCGCCCGCGCCGATCTCCAAAATCCGACCCCGAAACTCCAAACCCCTGTACCGCCTCAAATAGACCACCACCCGGTGAAACTCATCCCGCAACCGATCCAGCCAGGCCCGTTCGTCCCGGGCCGCCTCCGCCAACGTCCGGGCCGCACGGGCTTCCGCCAGCTGACGCCGCAGCCGGTCGGTGGGCGACTCACCCGCCCCATGCACCTCGATCCACCTGGAAGTCCCTCGCTCCATGCGACCGCCGGCACCTTAAACCACCCCGCCGCGCCGCGCAACGGGCCGCCCGCACAATGTTGCGCCACCGTCAGGCGGACGTCACCAAAGTGTCATCCAGCCCCGGACCGCGCCCTGCACTCCCTCACAATCGGCGCCGAAAATCTTCAATGGTCCGAACCAGCCCCTCCTCCAAAGGCACCCGCGGCTCCCAACCCAGCAGTTTTCGGGCCCGCGTGATGTCGGGACGCCGCTGGCGAGGGTCATCCTGCGGCAGCGGTTTGAACACGATGCGACTCCTCGACCCGGTCAGCCGCAGGATTTCCCGGGCAAACTGCAAGACCGTCAGTTCCGTGGGATTGCCCAGGTTCACCGGCAGGCCGTAATCGCTCATCATCAGCCGGTACACCCCTTCGATGAGATCGGACACATAACAAAAACTCCGCGTCTGCGAACCATCGCCGTACACGGTCAGCGGCCGCCCCTTCAGCGCCTGAACGATGAAATTCGGCACCACCCGCCCGTCATTCAGGCGCATCCGGGGCCCGTACGTGTTGAAGATCCGCACAATGCGGGTCTCCAGCCCGTGCTCGCGCTGGTACGCCATGGTCAGCGCCTCGGCGAACCGCTTCGATTCGTCATAACAGCCGCGGGGCCCGATCGGGTTGACGTGCCCCCAGTAGTCCTCCGACTGCGGATGCACCTCCGGATCCCCGTACACCTCGGACGTGGAGGCCAGAAGAAATCGCGCCCCCTTGTGTCGGGCCAGCCCCAACGCCTTGTGCGTGCCCAACGATCCCACCTTCAGCGTCTGGATCGGGAAGTTCAGGTAATCCGCCGGGCTGGCCGGCGACGCAAAGTGCCACACATAATCCACGGGCCCCGCCAGAAACAGATACTCCGTGACGTCCTGGCAGATGAACCGGAACCGTGGCTCGCCCGCCAGATGCTCGATGTTGGCGACGTTGCCCGTGATCAGATTGTCAATCCCAATCACCCGGTGCCCTTGCGCCAACAGATAGTCCGTCAGATGCGACCCCAGGAAACCCGCCGCGCCGGTGACCACCGACACCGGTTCCCGTCCCGACCGCCCGGCCCGCCGTTTCACCGATTCAGCCCGGCCGGTGCGCCGTTTTCGTTCTGCCTGCTTCGTGTTCATCGTCGTGCAACAGAAAAAGGCACCCTTCCCGACCCGACCCCACCTGCGGTCAAACCCCGCCCCGAGGCCCTATTTCGCCCCCTTGGCCGTCAGGACCACCGGAATCGTGCGCAATAGGATCTTGAAGTCCAGCCAGAGCGACCAGTGGTCAATGTACTCCAGATCCAGCCGCACCCATTCCTTGAAATCCCGCAGCTCGCTCCGGCCGCTGATCTGCCACAGACAGGTCAGCCCCGGCTTCACACTCAACCGCCGCCGATGCGAAACATCGTCAAACCGCGCCACTTCATCCACGGGCAACGGACGCGGCCCCACCAGGCTCATCTCCCCCCGCAGCACGTTGATCAGCTGCGGCAGCTCGTCAATGCTGTAGCGGCGCAGAAACCGTCCGATCGGCGTCACCCGGGGATCATTGGTGATCTTGAACACCGGCCCCGACATCTCGTTCAGCTGCTCCAGCTCGTGCTTCAGCTGCTCGGCATTCGTCACCATGGTGCGGAACTTGTACATGGTGAACGGGCGACCATTCAGACCGGCCCGCTGCTGGCGGAACAACACCGGCCCGGGTGAGGTCAGCCGGATCAACAGGGCCACCACCAACATCGGAATCGCCAGTACAACAAGCAACACCACCGACCCCACCACGTCCACCACCCGTTTCAGCATCAACTGCACCGGCTTGTCCGGCGTGGCCCGGAACACCAGCACCGGTCGCCCGTAAAAATCATCCAGCGTCGTCCGCGAAATCTCCGTCCGGAAAAACTCCGCCAGCAGCCAGGCCTCCACCCCCTCGGTCTCACAAGCCCGGATCACCCGCTGCACCTGCTCAAAATGGGTGTGCTCGGCACTGATCAGCACCCCGTTCACCGAATGCTCATGCAGCACGTCGGTGATCTTCCCGGGATCCTCCCGTGTCAGATCCAGCTCCGCCACCACGTCCATGCCCTCGTCCGGGTGGGACTCCACCTGCTGCCGCAAACGTTGCAACTCGGACGGCACCCCCACCAGGGCCACGCGGTGCCGAAACTGCGGTTGCGTCAACCGCCGCCGGTACAGCCACCGCAGCGTCTCCTGCCGCGCATACACCAGCCCGAAGGCAATCACCCCGAACCACACCACCATCCACCGGGGCGTCACCAGCTGCGTAAAGAACAACAGCAACGTCAGCCCCATGCACAACAGGGCAATCCCCCGCAACAAACACAGCGTACTCTGCCAGCGCGGCCCCAACACGGGACGCCGGTAAAACCCGCTCGCCTCCAACGTCAGCGGTCCCGCCGGAATCAACAACAAATAAACCCACAGGAACGCATCAAACGGCACGGGAAACGGAGGCAGATCCAGCCATTCACACACCGTGGGATGGGTCCGCAACGCGTACGCCAGCCAGAAACTCAGCCCGAACAGGCACGCGTCCACCCATTGGTTCAGCAGTAAACGGATCTGTCGTTCGCGCGTTGCCATAGGCCCGGTATCACCGCCGGCTGCGCCCGGAATCGTACCGGATCCGAAGCCCGTTGGCCCGCCGCTTCATGGCGCCCCGCCCGCCGTAGCGTGCTGACCCGGCACCTCCGGGCCGGCCACCGTTTGAAATTCGGGTACCGATGCCGCCAGAAAGGCTTTCATGCGCTCGTAGGTCCTCTCTTCCTGCCCCGGCGCACAAACCGCAAAACAGGTCACATACGCCCATCGCTGCAACACCCCGCCCGTCACCAGCCGGCGCGCCATCCAGCTCATCCGTTCCCAGCCGGTGGGTTCCCCGCTCAAACCATCCTCACACACAAACCAGTACACGTACAACCCGCGCACCGGCGTGGCCGAACCCCGCACCGTCACCTCCCGGCTCGTCAAAAGCTTCACCACCGGCAGGTCATACGGATGCGGCCGCGGAATTCGTACGCGATCCGTCTCCGTCCGGTCAATCCGCCACCCGGCACCCACCAGACAAAACTGCGGCTTGTGAATGCTCGTCCGGTCCGTGCCCATCAACACCACGTTCAACAACAGCTCAAAACCGTCGTCGCCCCGGTAAACCCGCTGCCCAAAACTCGTGTCCGGCGGCAATGCCTCCACCACCTCCTTTTGCACCTCCAGCGGCTCCGACCGATACCCCGGCACCGTCTCCGGCAAAACCACCTCCACCCGCAACGGTTCACCGGGAATCGGCCGCGTCCGTACACCGGGATTGCCCAGCCGCTGCCGCGCCTTCAACTCCCCCAACAGCAGCGCCGTGCCCGCCATCAACAACCCCGCCATCACCGTCCAGATCCAAACCCGCCGGTTCATGCGCCCGACTCCTTCCCCTCACCCGCCGGCCGCACCGGTTCCGGCTCCCGCAACCACTGCTCCAACAACAACAGGCAGCCAATCGCCACCGCAAAGGTCACAAACCCAAACCGTTGTTCCACACTCACCCCGTAGGACTGCCCGAACACCTCCGTCACCAGAATCGTAAAAGTGATCCGGGCCACGTTGCCCAACACGGCCAGCGGGATCGCCGCCAACACCATCACCCAGCGCCGCCAGGCCGTACGAAAGGCCGTCATCCCGAAAATCACCGTCAGCGCCAGCAAACTCATCAGGCTGCGAATCCCGCTGCAGGCCGGCGCCACGTCATACCGGTACGTCCGTTGCGCATCGTAGATCAGCGACCCCTCCCTGAGCACATCGAAGCCCAGCACCTGCGCCACCCCCACCGAAACGTAGGTTACCACCATCCGCAACGGGAACGTCACCACCTCCGCCAAAGACCCCAGCGGAATGCAAAACACAAGCAGCACATACGGAAACACACAAGCCCGCAGAAACCTCGGTCCCCAGGCCAGCCCCATCAGCCCGTACAACCCCAGAAAAAACGCCACGATCGAGATCCGCGGCTGCTGGATCAAATAGCCGAGCACGTGCAGTCCCAACGCCACCCCCACCACGGCAAGGGCCGGGGGCCACAATTCCAACGGTCCGCCCCACAGCTCCCGCCGCTTCCACCACATCAGCCCCAGCACAATCAACGGCACGATCAGCCCATGCCCTTCGTCCCAATCATTCGCCCTGTAGGCGTTTACCATCCACTCCAGCAACGAGGCCGTCTTGACATAGCCGAAGGTGGAATTCCCCAGAAAATGAAACAGCAACACCCACAGCGCGCCGAGCCCGAACAACATCCCCTTGTTCGGCACCCGCGGCCAGAGCGCCTGGAATTCGAGCCGGAACTCTTCCAGGATTCCCAGCTGTTTGGCGTCGTTCATCCGCTCCGCAGCAAAATCCACCCGTTACCCGATCCCGTCGCCCGGCTCAAACACATTCTCGCGGGCCCGGCGCCCGCCCCCCACAACCCCGGCACCCCCGAACGCCCTCGACACCCGCCCGACCGGCCCGCCACCGACCGGTCCGGGAGCCACCCGCCGCCGGCCGGCCCATCGCCGCGGCCGGACGGGCCCGGCAACCGTCCTCGCCACGTTTTCCGAACGGCCGATCCCACCTACCGCGCGCGCTCCACTTCGCAATCCACCAACTGCACGTCCCCGCCATCCACACGGTCCGGCCGTGTCACCCCGCGCACACGACAGCGCACCAGCCGCACGTCCCGGATCTCCGCCCCCTCAAAGGTCCGGATGTCCAAAACCCGCGCCGCCTGCTCCACCTCCACGTTCTCCATGCGTACGTGCCGCACCGCGGGTCGGTACGGTCCCTTTGCGCCTTCCTCGTACAGGAAATCAATCTGCAACACCGCATCCGCCACCCGACCCACGCGCACGTTGCGCATCCATACATTTTCAATCACCCCGCCGCGGACCGCGTTCGATTTAAACCGCAACACCCGGTCCAGCTTCGGGCTGTCCATGCGGCAATCCTCCACAAACACATTCCGGCAACCCCCGGAGATCTCGCTCCCCATCACCACGCCGCCATGACCGTCCCGCATCAGACAACGCCGCACCACAATATTGCCGGACGGAATGCCCAGCCGCCGGCCGTCCTCGTTCCGGCCCGACTTGATCGCAATGCAGTCGTCGCCCGTGTCGAACACGCAGTCCTCAATCACCACGTCCCAGCAACTCTCCGGATTGCAACCGTCGTTGTTCGGCCCGTGCGAAATCACCTCCACTCCGCGCACCAGCACGTTCGTGCACAACACCGGATGAATGTTCCACATGGGCGACCGCCGGATCCGCACCCCCTCAATCCACACGTTCCGACACCGGTAGAACTGAATGAAATTGGGCCGCAAATAACACCCCGGACCGTACCGACGCTGTTCCACCGGTACCCCGGCAGCCACCTGCGCCACCAACCGGTTCCGGGCCGCCACCTGATTGGGCCCCTGAGCCGGCCGATTCCGGCCCGGCCCCTTCCAGGCCCACCAATTGTCATCCCCGGCCTGACCATCCAAAACCCCGCGCCCCGTCACCGCCACGTTCACCTGGCCGTGGGCGTAAATCAGCGGCGAGTAATTGTAGCAGTCCATCCCCTCCCACCGCGTCAGCACCAACGGTAAATACGCATCCGGATCGGTCTTGAACCGCAATACCGCCCCCTCCGCCACATGCAGGTTCACCCCGCTGCGCAAGTGAATCGGGCCCGTCAAATACTCGCCCGGCGGCACCAACACCCGGCCGCCACCCGCCGCCGCACACGCCTCAATGGCCCGCCGGATGGCCTCCGTGGCGTCCGTCCGACCATCCGCCACCGCCCCGTAATCCGTGATCGAAAACGTGCGGTTTGGAAACCGCGGCGGCTGCACACGGCTCACAATGGCCGCCGCCTCCCGCCACGGCCGGGCCGATTCCGTCCCCGACGGCATCACCCCAGGCTGTTGACACCCCATCCATACCCCGGCCAGAACCAGCCCCATCCCGAGGCCCATCCCTCGAATGATCACTCGCGCTTGCACGTTCACTCCTCACAATCCGCGGGTTGATGTTCCACAGCCGGAGCCGCCCGACCCGCGGCCCCGAAGTCCGGCTCCGCCAGGGTCCACCCGACCCGGAGCACGGCACCTCCGGAATTTACCACCTCCGGCAGGGTCTCCCACCCCCCCGGCTTTGCATTTCAGTTTGAAATTTCGGCATCGGCCCCGGGCTGCCATGCTGAACCGTGCAATTTTCTCAGACCATCATGCAAAAATTCGCACCTCGCCGGCCGACCCCGATTGTATAGGCTTGAGATGGTGCCGCTCCGAATCCGGCACCGCGGGAGGTTGACCGACAAGCCATGGAAACCAGGACCGCTCTGGCCAAATACTCAATCGGCGTGGGTGACCGGTTCGCCCACGAGGCGCCGGCGCAATTGGCCGCCTGCCAAAAAACCTTGCAGGCCGGCGTCGAAGTCGTCCCCGTCTGGAACAAATCCCATCGGGAACACCAAATCATCGGTTCCCAACCCGACAGCGTCCGCGCCGCCGCCCAGGCCGCCGTCCGCGCCGCCGGTTGGGACCGACCCTGGCACGTGGACGCCGACCACGTCCGCCGCGAAATCCTGGACCCCTACCTCGGCTGTTGCGATTACTTCACCCTGGACGTCGCCGAGGTCATCGGCCAGCCCGCACCCCCCGCGCGCGTGGAAGCCTTCCTGCAACGCCATCCCGAACTGCTCGGCCGGCTGGACCTGCCCGAACTGGTTGAGCCCATCCAGACCGACGCCGCCACCCTCGGCCGCGCCGCCCAACACTACCTGAAAGCCGTGGACGAAGCCGCCGCGGCGTACCGGGCCATCGCCGCGGCAAAAGGCCCCGGCACCTTCATCACCGAGGTTTCCATGGACGAAACGGATCACCCACAATCTCCCCTGGAACTGTTGGTGATCCTCGCCGCCCTGGCCGACGCGGGTGTGCCCGTCCAAACCATCGCGCCCCGGTTCGTCGGCCGCTTCAACAAGGGCGTGGATTACGTCGGCGATCTCCGGGCGTTCGAGCAACAATTGCTGGATTTCCTGGCCGTCATCCGCTTCGCACGCCAACACTACAACCTGCCGCCCAGCCTCAAACTCAGTGTCCACTCCGGCAGCGACAAGTTCTCCCTCTACCCCATCCTGCACCGCACCCTCCGCCGCACCGGCGAGGGCCTTCACGTCAAAACCGCAGGCACCACATGGCTGGAAGAACTGCTCGGCCTCATCGAATCCGGCGGGGCCGGTCTCGACCTGGCCCGCGACCTCTACACCGAGGCTCTCGAGCACCTCGACGAACTCTGCGCACCCTACGCCACCGTCATCGACATCGACCGCCGCCGGTTGCCGCCGGCCGATGAGGTCCGCCGCTGGAGCCCCGAACGGTTCGCCGCCGCCCTCCGCCATGACCCCAACCACCCGCAGTTCAACCCCCACCTCCGCCAGTTGTTCCATGTCGGCTACAAACTGGCCGCCCGGCGCGGCCGGCAGTTCCTCCGGCTGCTCGAGCAGGCCCACGACCACATCGCAACCCTGGTCACACACAACCTTTACGAACGCCACCTCCGCCCGATATTTCTGGGCAACGGCAAATTCTGATCCGGCTTTATGAGCAACTACGGACTCAACATCCCATCCCAAGGTTCCCTGGACTTCCTGGCACTGGGCGCGCTGGTCCATCGGCTGGACCCCGGCGTGGTGCCATTCCGCAAAGCCACCGAATGCCGCATCCACGTCAGCGGCGGCGAATACAACGTCGCGGCCAACCTGGCCGACTGTTTCCGGCTCCAAACCGGCATCGCCACCGCCCTGGTGGAGTACCCCATCGGCGACCTCATCGCCGAACGCGTGCGGGCCATGGGCGTCAGGCCGTTCTACAAACGCTTCAAACACGACGGTGTCCGCGGCCCCAATCACGCCATCGTCTACAGCGACCGCGGCTTCGGCGTCCGTCCGCCCGTCGTATTCTACAACCGCAGCAACGAGGCGGGCGCCCTGCTCAAACCGGGTGATTTCGACTGGAAAGCCATCTTTGCCCAGGGCGTCCGGTGGTTCCACAGCGGCGGCATCTTCGCCGCACTCTCCGAAACCACCGGCCCGCTCATCATCGAAGCCATGCAGGCCGCCAAGGCCGCAGGCGCCGTCACCTCCTTCGACCTGAATTTCCGCCAGAAACTCTGGGACGTCTGGGGCGGCCAGGACCGCGCCGTGGCCGTCAACCGCGAAATCGTCAAATACGTGGACGTCCTCGTTGGCAATGAAGAGGACCTCCAAAAGGGCCTCGGCCTGAAAGGCCCCGACGTGCACGCCACCTCCCAGCTCGACCCGGCCGTGTTCGTCGGCATGATGGATGCCGTGGTCAAGGCCTACCCCCAAATCCGCGTGGTCGCCACCACCCTCCGCGAGGTCCTCTCCACCAACCGCCATCGGTGGAGCGCCGTGGCATGGATCAACGGCAAGGTCTACCAGGCGCCCACCTGCGAGTTGGATGTATACGACCGCGTCGGCGGTGGCGACGGTTTCGCCGCCGGCCTGTTCTACGGCATGCTCACCGGACGCGCGCCCGAGGAATGCGTGCGCCTGGGTTGGGCCCACGGCGCCCTCCTCACCACCACGCCCGGCGACACCACCATGGTCACCCTCGAACAGGTCGAGGCGTTCGCCCGCGGCGGCTCGGCTCGAATCCAACGTTGAACCGCGCCATCCAACCAAATCCCGAAATCCCCTGCAAAACCACCATGGAACCCAAAGCTGACATCGCAGTCATCGGCCTGGCCGTCATGGGCCAGAACCTCATCCTCAACATGAACGACCACGGCTTCACCGTCGTGGCCTACAACCGCACCACCTCCAAGGTGGACGAATTCCTCGCCAACGAAGCCAAAGGAACCCGCGTCCTGGGCGCCCATTCCCTCCAGGAAATGGCCGCCCTCCTCAAAAAACCCCGCCGGGTCATGCTCATGGTCAAAGCCGGACCGCCCGTGGACGAGTTCATCGAACAACTCCTCGGCGTGCTCGAACCCGGCGACATCATCATCGACGGCGGCAACTCCAATTTCGAAGACACCATCCGCCGTACCCGATACGTCGAAAGCAAGGGCCTCCTCTACATCGGCACCGGCGTCAGCGGCGGCGAGGAGGGTGCCCGCCACGGACCCTCCATCATGCCCGGCGGCAGCCCCGCCGCCTGGCCCCACGTCAAACCCATCTTCCAGGCCATCGCCGCCAAGGTCACCGACCCCACCACCGGCAAAACCGAACCCTGCTGCGATTGGGTCGGCGAAAACGGCGCCGGCCATTACGTCAAAATGGTCCACAACGGCATCGAATACGGCGACATGCAACTCATCGCCGAGGCCTACCACATGATGAAAGACGGCCTCGGCATGTCGCCCGACGAAATGAGCCGCGTCTTCGGCGAGTGGAACGAGGCCGAGCTCAAGTCCTACCTCATCGAAATCACCCGCGACATCCTCGCCTTCAAGGACGAGGACGGTCAGCCCCTGGTCGACAAAATCCTCGACACCGCCGGCCAGAAAGGCACCGGCAAGTGGACCGTGATGTCCTCGGCCGAACTCGGCATCCCGGTCACCCTCATCGCCGAAGCCGTCTACGCCCGCTGTGTGTCGGCCTTCAAAGACCAGCGACTGCAGGCCGCCAAGGTCTTCCCGCCACCCAACCCGCGTTTCGAAGGGGACCGGGCCCAGTGGCTGCAGGACCTCCGCCGGGCCCTCTACGCGTCCAAAATCGTCAGTTACGCCCAGGGCTTCATGCTGATGCGCGCCGCCGCCCAACAGTACGGCTGGCACCTCAACTACGGCAGCATCGCCCTGCTCTGGCGCGGCGGATGCATCATCCGGAGCGTCTTCCTCGGCGAAATCAAGAAGGCCTTCGACAACAACCCCAACCTCGAAAACCTGTTGCTCGACCCCTTCTTCGCCAACGCCGTCCGGGAGGCCGTGCCGTCATGGCGTCGCGTGGTGGCCACCGCAGCCCTCCACGGCATCCCCGTGCCGGCCTTCAGCACGGCCCTGGCGTTCTTCGACGGCATCCGCAGCGAACGACTGCCGGCCAACCTGATCCAGGCCCAACGCGATTACTTCGGTGCCCACACCTACGAACGCGTCGACCGTCCCCGGGGCCAGTTCTTCCACACCAACTGGACCGGCCACGGCGGCCGCGTCGCCAGCGGCTCCTACACGGTTTGATGCCTGCCTGATCCGCACACCACCCACACCAGGCGCCCACCCGGTTTCCCACCCAATGCATGGCCGGGTGGGCGCCTTCTTTTCTGCCGCCTTCCCCAACACCCACCACAGGCCACCCACAGGCCCTTCACCGCCGAGCCACCCCGTCCCCCGGCCGGACAAAAACCCGGCAACGCCCCGGGATCAGTTGTCGGGTGCAATACGGATGCACCACGGACTTTCTCCGGGAGCACAACAGGGCCCGCCCCTGATTGTTTGTTCCTCCAAATCCGGTAGTGTGGTTCGCAGCTTCCGGCGCAATCGGGCGGGACCCGGGAACCATGAACGACTGCATGATCAACCTCGGCTCGAGCAGGCTCCAGCAACCGGAGGCGGCTGGAAACCGTACTCGAACCGCGCACCGGCACAGCCGGCAACGGACCAGGCGTGGCCACCCAAAAGGCCATGACGGGATTCACCAACACCCTAACCCCAGGGAGAACCGATGATACCCCGGCAGGTTATCACGCCAGCCCAATCCCCCATCCGCACGACCCGGTCGCAGCCGACCGTGCTGGTTCAGGTCAACCGTCCACCACGGCCACCCTCACCACACACCCCGGCATGACGCCCAAACCCATCCGTGTTCTGGTCGTGGATGATCACCCCGTCGTCCGACGGGGCATCCGCGCATGGCTTCGCCGGAACCCACAGATTGAGGTGGTCGGCGAAGCCGCGGACGGTTTGGAAGCCCTCGACCTCTGTCGGTCCCTCCAACCGGACGTCGTGCTCACCGACCTGGACATGCCCCGCATGGACGGACTGGCCTTCACCGAGGCGGTCCGGCGTGAGCTCCCCAACATCAGGGTCCTCATCCTCTCCATGCACGCCAACACCGAATACATTCTCCGCATCCTCCAGGCCGGCGCTCATGGGTACGTATCCAAAGAAGCGGACCCCGGGATGATCATTCAGGCGGTGGAAGCCGTCGCCCGCGGCGAGTCCTTCTTCAGCGCGGACGTCGCACGGGCGGTGCTGAACCAGCTCGTCCTCAACGAGCAATCCCCCTCGCCACAAACCCCAGAATTGACCCCGCGCGAACGCCAGGTGCTCGTCGGCATCGCCGAGGGCCTCACCAACAAGGAAATCGCCGAACGCCTGGGCGTGAGCGTCCGTACCGTGGAAACCCATCGCGAGCACATCATGCAAAAGCTCGGCATTCACACCGTCGCCGGCCTGACACGCTACGCCATGGCCCGGGGACTCGTGCCGCCCGACCGCCCGGCTACCCCCTGAGCAGGGCCGTCCAATCCGCAGTCCGGAGCAGGGATGGATCATCCAACTGCGGCGGCCGCCCACCACCGGCGGAAATGACCCAGAGCATTCCGCACGGCCAACTCCAGCTCGGCCCGTCCCCGTCGCCCCTCCCGCCCCCAATCGTACTCGATGTGCAGGGATACCGGCCCCTCGTACCCCATGCGACGCAGCCGCTCGAAGAATCCCATCCTGCCCAACTCCCCCTCCCCAAACGGAACAAACCGCCGCCGCCGGTCCACGTCCTTCACGTAAACCGCACCCAGATGGCCTTTCAGCCGATCCAAATGCTCCGCCCATCCATCGCCATGCACCAACAGCGCATGCGCCGGATCGAATGCCACGGCCACCTCGTCCGGAGAAAACCCATCCACCAGGGCTGCCATCTCCGACAGGTCGCCCCCGAGATACCGGGTGTTGCCAGCGGGCGAATGGTTCTGGACCAGGGCACACAGCCCGAGCTGCCGGTTCCACTCGGCCAGCCGGGCCAGACCTTCCCTGGCCTGCCGGATTTGATCCGCCACAGGCGTCTCGGGTCGAAACCTTAAGAATCCCACCCGATACATCCTTACGCCCAGTTCCCTGGCCACTTCCAACACGGGGCGTGCATCGGGTGTGGAGGGATTCAGAATCGCCGTGGTTAACAGCCCCACACGCCGCCCCCGCGCCCGCAACATCCGGTCATACCGCGGCAGATCCTGCCGCACCTGTGCCGGCTCAATCCGGTCTTTGACCCGCACGGCACAATCCACACCTTCCAGTCCGACCGAATCCACCAATTCAACCGTCTCCTCCAGGCTGAGGCCTGCCTGGGCGCATACCTTGTCAAACAGGTACACCCCGGGTGACGCCCGGCCCGCGCCAAAGACCTGTTCGGCGCTCCGACAACACGCCCACAAGCCGAAGGCCGCAGTCCGCGCCAGAAACATCCGCCGTGTCAGACCGGTTCGATCGACCATGGAAGCCACGCTGGCCCATCCGGATCCGATTCTCAAGCTCGGAGCAGGTCGGACAATCCGTGGTCCTACAAGGGCTGCACAAAGCCTGCCGTCCCGCCGGACCAAGGGCGGCATGGAGCAGCGCCCGCACTCAGGCTTGCGAAGGCGAAGCCGGCATCGGACACACCTGTTCAATCGCCTGCCTCAGCGTGTCCAACATGAAAGGCTTGCTCAGTACCATGGACACGCCCGGCAACGGAACACGCTCGGCCGCCAGTACTTCGGCATGAGCCGTGACCATCAGGACCGGGAGATGGGGCCATCGGGCGGATATGTGCCGAACCAGCTCGTCCCCGCGCATCTCCGGCATCGCATAGTCCGTGATCACCAGATCAAACGTCTGCCGCTCCAGCAACGCCAGCGCCTCGGCCCCGGTCTGTGCGGTTTGGACCTGATGCCCATCAAAGGACAGCATCATGGCCATGGCTTCACACACCAGAGGCTCGTCGTCTACAACGAGAATCCGGCGCTTGACTGTGTTGGTCTTTTTCACGGACGAGCCATCCTGCAGGCCGACCAATCCTAGCACAACCGGTCCCCACCCAACAGCCCGGTGTTTCAAAACCGCGAGCCGACCAGCGCCCGGCGATCCGAACCACACCGGTCAATCCCACCGTGCACGCTGGCCCCGGCCACAACATCCGCCACCAACCCGCCACCCCTGAACGGCGTCAACAGACCGCCGGGCCCGGACCGGCCCGACGTTCCGCCGCCCCCCGACAAATCGGCCGTGGCAGTACGGGCTCGCCCTCGTTGAGTGCCCGCCGCTCCTTGAGCAGCCGGAAGCACCGGCACCCGGGATCAACCCAGGTCGGCCAACACCTTCTTGATTGCTTCGAAGTTCGGCAATTCCTTCGGCGACGGCGTCTGCTCGCTGTAGCGGATGATCCCCTGCTTATCAATCACGAACGCTGCCCGCGCACTCACCGATCCCAGCCCCAGCAAATCGTCCAGCAGCACCCCATAAGCCCTGGCCACGGTCTTGTTCAGGTCGCTGACCAGGGTGATGCCGATCTTTTCCTTCTGTGCCCACGCCTCTTGCGCGAAGGGACTGTCCACGCTGATCCCGATCACATCCGCGTTCAGGTCGCGGTATGCGTTCAGACCCGCCGTCACATCGCACATCTCCTTCGTGCAAACCCCGGTAAACGCCAGTGGGAAGAACAAAAGCACGGTGTTGCGCTTCCCGAAATTGTTGCTCAACGTCACATCCTGCAGGCCCGCCGGGGTCTTCGTCTTCAACGTAAAATCCGGTGCCTTGCTACCAACAGGCAATGCCATGGTTCGTTTCTCCCTTTCTGAAGTTCTGGTTTCTGCTCAAAAGCACGTTTAACGGCCCCAACATTTGTGCACCGTTCACGCCGTGTCAATCCCGGGGCCCTTCTCTTCCACCCCACAAACCGCACCACCTGACTGGCAACCTATATCTCATGCCAGCCATCCCGTGGCCGTTCTCCGCCGACCCAACCCCTCCGCACCGCCAACAGCGGCCGGGCGCCTGCAACCCCCCATGCGGCAGCTCCAACCCGGCCCCACCAGGGCAACGCCCCTTCCAGCACAACGCCCGGCAAAGGCTCCATTTCGCCCTTGACGCCCAACGCCGACATGCTAGGCAGTGCCCAAAGGGAACGGGCTGCAAAGCGCAACCCGCCCGGGCGCAAGTCAAACAGCAACATCCTACCCGTCCCATGAAACGCACGATCGCAACCGTGTTGGCAGCCGCCCTCGCCGGGCTCGTCCTCCACACCGGTACCGCGGCTGAACCGCAAAAACCGGCAGCGGATACGACGACAGAACATTCGGCAGTGCCCAAACCCAGGGCCAACGCGCGACCCCGGCCCTTGAGCGGCCGAATCGCCGAGGTCGATCAGGTCCACAAGACCCTCACGGTCGGGAAAACCATCGTCTACATCACTTCCGAAACCCGCATCACCAAGGACGGCAAACCGGCGGTGCTGGCCGATGCCAAACCCGGCGATGAAGTGGGCATCAGCTACGTCCCCGCCGAGGACGGCCGTTACATTGCCCGCTCCGTCCGTATCGGGCCCAAAGCCGACTCGACTCCCAAACCCGGGGGGCAAAAACCGGGTGCGCCCCGGTCGACAGGCCAACATTAACCGGGGCAGACAATTCCGAACACGCTCAAGAATCCCTGCCAATCTGGGGTCGTACCGTTTCTCCCAACCTGCCCTGCTGATTTGCCCCTCGCCCGGCCCCCCCCAACCGCAGGTTGCAAGCCAATCTGGAGGGACCAGGGACCCATCAGCCTCGACAAACCGGTGCTCGCCCGCCCGATCCCCCTCCGACACACCGGCACCGGTCCGAATCTTTCCGATCCCGGGATTGGGCCCACCAACCAGCCCGCAGGGGCCAGTGGCGCGGGTTCAACCCACGGGGCCTGGCTCCCGCGCGGGCCGGATTCCAGCCGGATTCCAACAAACAAAGGCGCTCCGGAGCTTTGCGCTTGCTGCAAGAGCCATCCGTTCGTATGGTGAAGCTTGGTTGGCCGGAGAAGGCAAGGGCTCGTCAAGAACCGCCTTTCCCGCCAATCCCCAAAGAAGCGGAGAGATGGCCGAGTGGCTGAAGGCGACGGTTTGCTAAACCGTTATACGGGCTTAAACCCGTATCGGGGGTTCGAATCCCCCTCTCTCCGCCACTTTCATTGTGCTCGTCTGCGCTCCAGCCGGGCGCGGCTCTCCCTCTTCCGCACGGCTCCGCCGGTCCGCCGGTCCCGGGCCCCCCGCTCCGGCGCACTCAGGGCGCGCAATACCGCAAGATTCTCACGGTCTTCGTGAAGGTCGTCCGATTTGGGCGTCTCCAGACAGCCCGGCAGCGCGGCGAACCGCGGATCCGCCAGCAGAAGCCGAAAAGCCTCCAGACCGAGTCGTCCCCGCCCGATGTGCTCATGCCGGTCCACCCGCGACCCCAGCGACGCCTTGGAATCATTCAGATGAAACGCCACCAACTGATCCAATCCCACCCCGCCCTCCAACTCCTCCCACACACGTGCCCAACCGTCCGGTCTCCGAATGTCGTAACCCGCACCCCACAAATGGGCTGTGTCCAGGCATATCGCCAGCCGCTCGGGATGCCGCACCCGCTGATACAACTCCGTCAGATGCCAAAGCTCGGCCCCAAGGCAGGTGCCCTGGCCTGCCGTGTTTTCAAGGGCCAACCGCACCCGACACCCCGGGGTGGCCGCAATCACCTCATCCAAAGCCTCAGCCACGCGGGCCAGGCCAGTTTCAACCCCCGCACCCAGGTGCGCCCCCGGATGCACCACCAGAAATGGCAGGTCCAGTGCCTCGGCCCGCTCCACCTCCTGCACGAGTGATCGGAGGGACTTGTCCCGGTTGGGTGACGGCGGCGCAGCCAGGTTGATCAAATACCCCGCGTGCCCGAACACGCACCCCAGCCCGGCTTGGTGCCGCGCCTCCCGATAAGCCCGCAACTCCTCCTCCCGCAACGGCCGCGCAAACCACTGCATGTTGTTCTTCACGAACAACTGACAGCACTCCGCACCAATCCGAACCGCGCGTTCCAACGCACACGCCACCCCACCCGCCGTCGAACAATGAGCGCCCAAAAGCATGGCCGATCCTACCCTTCCCGGACCTCGCCTGTCCACCGATGCCCCCGAACCCCACCCAGCCCGTCCCCACAGACATCCGTCTAAACCCCGGACCGGCCCACACCAGCCGCACCCAGACAAAACTCCGTTATCACCCGTCCGAAGCCGAAACAGTCCACCGAGACGACTCCATCTGCGCCGCCGGGTCACTCAGGACCCGGCTTCCCAGGTCCTCAGTCCCATCGCACATCGCACATCCGATCCGCCCGACGCCCGGAGCGCACCGGGGTCGCCGTCGAACCTGATCGGCAAGAACCGGATTCACTTGCCATTCCAGTGCCCCTGGCAAACACTGTTCCGCGCACATGGAGTGGGACGTCGTTACGTTGTCGCGAATCCAGTTCGCCGCCACGGTGGCCTTTCATTACCTATACCCGCCGCTGAGCATCGGGTTGGGGGTCATGCTGGTCATCTTTGAATCCCTTTGGCTCCGGACCAACAACCCGCTCTTTCATCAATTGGCGCGATTCTGGACCCGCGTGTTTGCGCTGACCTTTGCCCTGGGCGTGGCCACCGGCATCGTCATGGAGTTCGAATTCGGCACCAACTGGGCCAACTACTCGCGGTTCGTCGGCGATGTGTTCGGCAGCGCCCTGGCTGCCGAGGGGATCTTCGCCTTCTTCCTCGAGTCGGGCTTCCTGGCCGTGCTGTTGTTCGGATGGGACAAGGTCAAACGCTCCACCCATTTCTTCGCCACCCTCATGGTCTGCCTGGGCGCCCACTTCAGCGCCATCTGGATCGTGGTGGCCAACTCCTGGATGCAAACACCGGCCGGGTTCCACATCGTGGATACGCCCATGGGACCTCGCGCCGAGATCACCGATTTCTGGGCCATGGTGCTCAATCCCTCCTCCCTGCACCGGCTCTCCCACGTGATTTGCGGTTGTTGGCAGGCCGGCGCGTTCCTCGTGGTCAGTGTGGGGGCCTGGTACCTTCTGAAGCGTGTTCACCTCGATTTCGCCAGGGCCTGCATCAAGTACGGCCTCACCTTCGGCCTGGTCGCTTCGCTTCTCCAACTGGTCACCGGCCATATCAGCGCCGAAGGCGTGGCCCGCAATCAGCCGGCCAAGCTGGCAGCGTTCGAGGGGTTGTTCGAAACCAGACCGCGTGCGCCCCTCTACCTCCTCGGCTGGGTCAACGAGGAACAACGCAAGGTTCACGGCATCGCCATCCCGGGACTGCTCAGCTGGCTCGTACACGGCGATGTCAACCAACCGGTCACCGGCCTGGATCAGTTCCCGGAGGAGGACTGGCCGCCCGTGAATCGGTCCTTCCAATTCTACCACCTCATGGTGGCCATCGGTTTCGCCATGATCGCAATTGCCGCCGTCGGCTCGTGGCACGCATGGCGCGGCACGCTAATGGACCGGCGCTGGCTGTTGTGGCTTTTGGTGCTGTCGGTGCTCGGGCCCCAAATCGCCAACCAGGCCGGATGGTTCGCGGCCGAAATCGGCCGCCAACCCTGGATTGTCTACGGAATCATGCGCACCGCGGAAGGCGTCTCGCCCAACCTGAAAGCCGAGACCGTGCTCGCCTCCCTGATCCTCTTCACCGTCGTCTACCTGCTCCTGTTCGCCGTGTTCCTCTACCTTCTGAACGAAAAGATCCAAAAGGGCCCCGACGCCGAAGACCTCATACCCTCCGGCAAGCTGGCGCTGCCCATGCGACCGGACAAAACCTGACCCCCGGCCCGTCCCGCGGTGAACCCCGGGGACAACTGCAGGTAACCGCTTTTTCGGCTCGCCACGATCCGCGTCCCTCCCCATATCCTCCCGCGCCATGAAACGGAGCGTATACGCCCGAGCAGGGGTGGACATTGATCTGGGCAACCGCCTCAAGGCCGGCCTGCCCCGGTGGCTCGCCCGGGCCCAACGACCGGAAGTGCTGGGCAAAGTGGGTGGCTTCGGCGGTCTTTTTGCCCTGCCCCTGCGAAAGTACCGGCAACCCGTCCTCGTATCATCCATCGACGGCGTGGGCACCAAACTCAAGGTGGCCTTCGCACTGGACCGCCACGACACCGTCGGCCAGGACCTCGTCAACCACTGCGTCAACGACATCGCCGTGCTGGGGGCCGAGCCGCTCTTCTTCCTCGATTACATCGGCACCAGCAAGCTGGAACCCCGCGTCTTCGAACAGCTCATCCGCGGCCTGGCCAAAGCCTGCGCCGAAAACCGATGCTCCCTGATCGGGGGCGAGACCGCCCAAATGCCCGGTTTTTACGCCCCCGGCGAATACGACCTCTGCGGCACCATCGTCGGCGCCGTCGAGAAAGCAGCCATCATTGACGGCCCCAAACAAGTCCAACCCGGAGACGCCGTCATTGGACTGGCCTCCAGTGGCCTCCACACCAACGGCTATTCACTGGCCAGACGTATCCTGTTCGAACAGCTGAAACTCAAACCCACCACCCGTGTCCCCGAGCTCGGCACCACCATCGCTGAGGAACTCCTCAAAGTGCACCTCAGCTACGGTCCGCTCGTGCAAGCCCTGTTGCGTCGCTTCCAGCCGTTCAAAACCGGAGCAACCCAACCCCGCAACTCCGGCCGCCCCATCCACGCCCTGGCACACATCACCGGCGGTGGATTCCTCGACAACATCCCGCGGGTCCTCCCACCCCGGTGCGACGTGCTCGTCCGCAAAGGCACCTGGGAAATTCCGCCCATCTTCACCTACCTCCAAGACCGCGGCCGCGTGGAAGAACCCGAGATGTTCCACGTCTTCAACATGGGCATCGGCATGGTCATCCTGGTTGCACCCGAGCAGGTAGACGCCGTGCTGAGATTCATCCGGCGCCAGGGCCACCGCGCCTGGATCATTGGCGAGGTCGTGCGCGGCAGCGGTCGGACAAAAATCGTCTGATCGCACTGGTTTCCGCCCGCCAAATCCGCCACCTCCCGGGAAAAGGCCGGCCGGGGCTTCACCGACCCTCAGAGCCCTCACCGCCCGCACCGACCCCGGGCGTCCGGCCCGGCGACCCCGCCTCCACCGCAGGCCCCTGCGATGCGTCGTGGTCGTGCCGCGACCCGTCTCCGTGCGCATGGTCCCCGATCCAGAGAGCCAGGATCACCCCCACCACCAACGCCAGGGAAAGCTTCACACGGTCGTGGGCATGAAACTGAAGCTCCGGCAAAAGATCCGCACAAGCAATGCACAAAAATGTCCCGGCACAAAACGCCAGCGCATAACCCAGCCACACCGGATGCGCCTCCCAGACCGGTCGGCCCCCCCAGAAAAACATCAACGCCGCCACCGGCGTCACCAGTGCAAACGCCAGATTCACCGGAAAATACCACCGCCGCGATGTCCCCGACGCCACCATCAACGTCGTCACCGACAACGCACAAAACGGTTTGTGCAGGATCACCGCCAACGACGTCCCCACCCCCAGCCCGTGCCCGTGCCCGTGGTCCACCGCCGCCACCGCACTGGCCAGCGCAAGCCCGTCCAAAACCGAATGCAAAGACAACCCCGCCGCCACACCCACCCACCCTAGCGGCCCACCCCGCAACAACGCCGGCGGATGCGCATGACCACAGGCCGCCCGCGGTTGCCCCTCCATCACATCATGCTCGTGAAACGGCAAAAACCGCTGAAGCACAAACATCGCCACAAAACCCGCCACCACCCACACGGAAGCCACGGACACCGACCCCACCGCCTCCGCCGCGTGCGGCAGCAGTTGCACCAACGCCAACCCAAACATCAAACCCGCCACCAGGCTCACCGCCACCTGCAACCGCGTGTGCGTCAGCGCCAGGTAACAGGGCAGGGCACCCCCCGCCAGGGAGGCCGCCCCAACCAAACCACAATACACCACCAACGTCCCCCACACGTTGCCCACTGCCTCGTTCATGGCTCTCGAAGCTCCAATTTCCCAATCCGCAGCCAGCCTTTCCAATCTTGCCCGACCCGCCCGGCACCCCGCACCCTCGCCCGGCCGGGGTTCAGAGCCCGGCGCATCCTAAACATACCGTCAACCGCATAACAGGGATTTCTGCAACCCTCCGCGAAATTCACATCCCCACCCCTGCCAACCACAACCCGATCCCATGCCCGTGCCCGGCAACCGCCCACAACGACGCCACCACTCGCCACCGTGCCTCCCACCGACCACCAAGGACCGCCTCCGAGTTCTTCAACCGCGCCCCACAACCCCAACCTCGAAAACCGACCACCAACCTCAACGGACCCCGGCCGGGCCGGAGCGTTAACGAAGGACAACATTCTCCAATGAGCTTCCCCATCCGGCCCCGACCGTCAACCGCCCCCGGACGCACCGGGCCCCCGGTTTTCCGGTTGCCGGTCCCACCACCACCCGCCACACTGTCCACCGGTGCGGATCTCCATCGTCATCCCGGCCTACAACGAGCAACAACTCCTTGGCGGTACCCTCGAGGCCGTCCAGAAGGCCGCACATGCGTTCACCCGACGCTCCTGGCAAACCGAATTGATCGTCTGCGACAACAATTCCACCGACGCCACCGCCGGCATTGCAGCCGCCGCAGGTGCCACCGTGGTCCACGAGCCCGTCCGACAAATCGCCCGGGCCCGAAACCGCGGCGCCCGGGCCGCCACGGGCGATTGGCTGGTGTTCCTCGACGCCGATTCCCAGCCCGACACGCCCCTTTTCGAAGACGTGGCCCGGCACATGAACGATCCCGGAGTCCTCGCCGGCGGTTCTACCCTGCGAATGGACACAAACCACTGGCTCGGCCAATGCGCCCTTGCCTGCTGGAACCTCGCCAGCCGCTGCGGCAAATGGCTCGCCGGCGCCTTCATCTTCGTCCGTGCCGAGGCCTTCCACACCGTCGGCGGATTCAACGAAGACCTCTACGCCGCCGAGGAAATCGATCTCACCCGGCGCCTACGCACCCTGGCCCGCACCCGCCACCAGCGGATCGTCATCCTGCATCGCCATCCCCTGCTCACCTCCGCCCGCAAACTTCACCTCTACACCCCGGCCGAACTGCTCCGTTTCTGGCTCCGGGCCGCCTGCCACCACCGCCAAACCGTGACCGACCGCAAGGCCTGTTTCCTCTGGTATGACGGCCGCCGCTGACCCCAACGCCCGCGCCGCCCAACAACTGCTCCACCACGTGGCGGCCAACCTTCGATCGCTCGGGCTCATCGAACCCCGACAAAAGGTGCTGGTCGCCGTCTCCGGCGGATGTGATTCCATGGTCCTTCTGGACCTGCTCCACCGCCTGGCACCGCGGTTCGAATGGGCCCTCGCAGTCGCCCACTTCAATCACCAGCTCCGCGGCGAAGCCGCCGACGCCGATGAAGCCCTCGTGCGCCAGCAAGCCACGCGATTCCAACTGCCCTTCTTTGCCGGCCGCGGCGACGTGCGCGCCCTGGCCCGACAACGCCGTTGGTCCCTCGAAATGGCCGCCCGGGCCTTGCGCCTGGACTTCCTGCTTCGAACCGCCCGCGACTGGGGCAGCCCGGTCATCGCCCTGGGCCACCACGCCGACGATCAACTGGAGCTGTTTTTCCTCCGCATCCTCCGCGGCACTGGCGGCGAGGGACTCGAAGGCATGCGCTGGAAATCCCCCGCGCCACAAACGCCCATGTCCCCGGCCGAACCCTCGCCGACAACCCTCCTGGTCCGGCCCCTCCTGGACGTCCCGCGCGCCACCCTGCGCGCCTACGCAGCCCTGCGCCAGGTCCCGTTCCGCGAAGATACTTCCAACCGCTCCACCGACATCCTCCGCAACCGTATCCGGCACGAGCTGCTCCCCCTGCTGGAATCGGCCTACCAACCCGGCCTCCGACACACCATCCCCAGGCTCATGGAAATCGTCGGCGCCGAAGCCGCCGCCGTCCGACTCTGGGCCGAACGATGGCTCGCCACCCCGGACACGCCATTTGACCAGCTACCCGAGGCCGTCCAACGCGCCGTCCTGCGCCTGCAACTCCGTCAGCTGGGCCACGAACCCACCTTCGAGCTGGTGGAACAGCTCCGGCTCCACCCCGGACGTCGTGTCACCGCCGGCCCCCACACATGGTTCCTGCGCAATCCCCAGGGACGCGTCCAGGTCGCCCCACCCACACAGCTCGCCTTCCAACCCCGTCAAGCCGCGCTGAAACTCACCCGGGCCGGTCACGCCACCTTCGAAGGCGTCCACCTGTCCTGGCGCATCACCCCCACACGCGGGGACCGGCGCCCACCCCACAAACCGCGCGTCGAGTATTTCGACGCCGACGCCGTCGGACGCATCGTCCTGCTCCGCTTCTGGCAACCCGGCGACCGTTTCCAACCCCTGGGACTGCCACGGCCCGCCAAACTCCAGGACCTCTTCACGGAAGCCGGCGTTCCACCCGACGAACGCCGGCGACGCCTCCTCGCCATCGCTTCCAACGGAACCATCTTCTGGGTCGAAGGACTCCGACCCGGCGAGGCGTTCAAGCTCACTCCGAACACCCGACACCGCCTTCGCTGGGCATGGACAAGAGAAACACCCGCCGGTCCGCCAGAACTTCCGCCGGAGCTGGCCGAACCGTGAAACTTCAACCCGCGTCAGCGTCCCAACCAACCATGGCCAGCCCGCCTGCGTACGCCCAAAAACCGAAACCTGGCGACCCAACGCCCGCCCTGGGCCGCACGGGCACCTCCGCAGCCAAAGGGGCAACAGCTCAACCGCAACTCGCCGCGACAGGCCGGACCTGCCACCGCCAAGGATCCGAACCCCGGACATGCCACGCCCAAACCGCCGCACCCCCCAACGCCAACCGCTCGGCGCCAGCAGTGACGTTCAACCCCAATGGGATGGCCTGAACCGGGACTTGATGACAAACTCGGAACCGCCCCCCGGGCGGCCTGCGGCCCTTGGGATTCAACCACCATGCATGACGATGCCCGTCGTTCCCTTGGGGAGTGTTCTCCCCTGCACTGCAAGCCACGGCCGCGCCATCGATTCGGCCCTGCATCAACCCCGCACACACCAACCCGACAACACCCGCCGGGCAAACCCTGGTTGCAGCGCCTCCACAGCCGTGTTAGCTTCGCACGGGATTAACGATCTCAAACATGGCAGAATCCAATCCAAATCGGAGTAATTCCGGCGGTTCGCACCGCCCTCCGGAGTTCCGCATGCAGCCCCGCACCTGGATGGTGTGGGTCATGATTGTCGCCGGGGTCATCGTGCTGATGTCCCTGCGCAATCGAACTCAACAGGAGGCGGTCCAAATCTCCCAGGCGCGATTCCTCCAACTGGTCGAATCCAACCTGATCGCCAAGGCACGCATAATCTACAGTGCGCAGTCTCCGTTCCTGACCGAGATCGTCGGCACCTACTACGCCACCGACCCCTCGGGCCGTCGCATCCAGGAAAACGGTCAGGACAAGGAAGTGCCCTTCCGCGCCCGGGCCCGGCTCACCGAGGCCATGGAAGATCGCCTCCTGCGCCTGCCCAACTTCGAACCCCAGGAGCAGAACGTCGTGCTCATGAACGTCCTGCTCAGCATCCTGCCCATCCTGCTCATCGCCGCCCTCATCTGGTTCTTCTTCATCCGCCAGATCAAAATGGCAGGTAAAGGCGCGCTCTCCTTCGGCAAAAGCAAGGCACGGCTCCTCACCAAGGAACGCAACAAAACCACCTTCAAAGACGTCGCCGGCATTGACGAGGCCATCGAGGAGGTGGCCGAGCTGGTCGAGTTCCTGCGGGACCCCAAGAAATTCCAGCGCCTGGGCGGGCGCATCCCCAAGGGCGTCCTCATGGTGGGGCCTCCCGGCACCGGCAAGACCCTGCTGGCCAAGGCCATCGCAGGCGAGGCCGACGCGGCCTTCTTCAGTATCAGCGGATCCGATTTCGTCGAGATGTTCGTCGGCGTCGGTGCCAGTCGCGTCCGCGACATGTTCGAACAAGCCCGAAAACATACCCCGTGCCTGATCTTCATTGACGAAATTGATGCCGTGGGCCGCAGCCGCGGACACGGCCTCGGCGGCGGCAACGACGAGCGCGAACAAACCCTCAACGCCCTCCTGGTCGAAATGGACGGGTTCGACACCACCGAGGGCATCATCATCATCGCCGCCACCAACCGGCCCGACGTGCTCGACCCCGCCCTGCTCCGACCCGGCCGGTTCGATCGTCAAGTGGTCGTCAACCTCCCCGATGTCCGCGGACGTGAAGCCATCCTCAAGGTCCACGCCCGCAACATCAAACTCGCCCCCGACGTGGACCTCTCTGTCATCGCGCGCAGCACCCCGGGATTCTCCGGAGCCGAACTGGCCAACCTGCTGAACGAAGCCGCCCTCCTGGCCGCCCGCGCCGGGAAAAAGGCCGTCGGCATGGAAGAACTCGAAGAAGCCAGGGACAAAGTGCGCTGGGGCCGCGAACGGCGCAGCCTCGCCATGACGCCCGAGGAAAAACGATGCACCGCCTGGCACGAAGCCGGCCATGCACTGGTCAACGTCCTGCTCCCCAACGCCCAACCCCTGCACAAGGTCACCATCATCCCCCGCGGCCAGGCCCTGGGCGCCACCATGTCCCTCCCACGCGGCGACGTCCTCAACCGACGCCGCAAGGAAATGCTCGACACCGTCGCCGTCATGATGGCAGGACGCATCGCCGAGGAAATGGTCTCCGGCGACATCTCCACCGGTGCCGCCGGTGACATCCAACAGGCCACCAACATCGTCCGCGCCATGGTCACCCAATGGGGTATGAGCGAGCGCATCGGCATGGTCCACTACGGCCGCGACGAGGAATACGTTTTCCTTGGCCGCGAAATCGCCAGCCACCGCCCCTACAGCGAACGAACCGCCGAGGAAATCGACCAGGAGGTCAAACGCATCATTGACGAGCAATACCAGGTGGCCAAAAAACTCCTCGAAACCCACCGGGACAAACTCGAAATCCTCGCCAACGCACTGCTGGAATACGAGACCCTCGACGGCAGCCAGGTCGAGGAAATCGTCAAGACTGGTCGGCTCACAGTCCGACCACCCACGCCCAAGGGCGAGCCCCCCATGGGCGCGCCCGCCGGCACGCCCGTGCCCGAAATCCCACCCAAACCCGCCAGCCCCACCCTGCCCGGACTCGGCAGCCCAGCACCCGCTACAGCTTAAGTTCCATCCCACAAACCCCAACCACCGCAACCAACCCACGGCAGCCGGCCCGGTACTTCCTTCAAATACGTCGTCCCAACCGCCGACCTTCCCAAACCTGCCGCTACCCGGAAACCCGGCCGACCGGACTGACACACCCGCCGGGTCTCGGAGACAACCAACGCCTCGGTGCGCCCGCAGGTCCCCTCAGCCCCCAAACGACCAAACCGGCCAAACCGCGGACGACCCGGCCCCGCAGCCAGCAGGGTTCGCACCACGGCCGTCTCCTCTTCATCCCCGCAGTAGTCCGCTCCACCCCCGCGACATCACCGAACGGAAAGTAGCCGCCAACAATCCCCACACGGACGGCCCACAACCTCCTGCCCCGAGAGATCCGCGCTCCCCCCAGCTGCGCAGGCAAGCTGCATGAGAAATCCCCACAACACCTGATCCCGCAAGCCGTCCCACGCAGCCACCGAAGGGCCGTTGAGCTACTTTCCTGCCACCCAAGCCCGCCCCAGACCTTCACGCACGAGGGCACGACCCCTTCGGATCGAAACGTGGCCTCCACCTCCTGTACGGTGCCAGCAGGCCAGACCTGGGCAGGCCCGGAAAGCTCAGCACCAAGATCCGCGCATCTGCCGACCTGTCCCATGCACCCTCTCCGCCCAAACAAAAAAGGCCGTCCGATAGGACGGCCCTGCAAAAACCCTCGCAGCAACCCAAAGGTCAACGCTTCGAGAACTGGAACCGTTTGCGCGCGCCCGGTTGACCGTACTTCTTACGTTCCTTCTCCCGGGAATCCCGCGTCAGCAGACCCTCGGCGCGCAAGACCGGCCGCAAGTTCGGGTCCATCTTGAGCAGCGCACGGGCAATCCCCAGCCGAATCGCGCCGGCCTGGCCGGATACCCCGCCACCCTGTACATTCACCCGCACGTCAAACTTGTCCTTCAACCCCGTGGTCACCAGGGCCTGCAACGCGTGCACCCGCAACGCTTCCAGTGGAAAATAGTTCTCAAAGGGACGACCGTTGACCACAATCCGACCCGTACCCGGCAACAGCCGGACACGAGCCACCGCCGTCTTGCGCCGGCCCGTCCCCCAATACACCACCGGTTGCCCCGTCTGCTGGTTCGCCTGAACCGTCTCGCTCATAGTCTCCTCAACATTGGATCGAATCTACCAACCCCACCTCCGGATCCACCGTCACCTCGACAGCGTGATCACCTCCGGCTTCTGCGCCGCATGCGGATGCTCACTGCCCCGGTAAACTTTCAATTTTTTGAACATCGCACGGCCCAACCGGTTCTTCGGCAACATGCCTTTCACAGCATGCTCAATCAAAAACTCCGGATGCCGCGCCCGCATTTCGGCCACCGTCCGGTACTTCTCACCGCCCTTCCAACCGGAGTAGCTCATGTACGTCTTCTGGGTTTCCTTCTTCCCCGTCAGAACCACCTTCTCCGCGTTGATCACGATGACAAAGTCACCCGTGTCCAGATGCGGGGTGAAAATGGGCTTGTTCTTGCCCCGCAACAGGTTCGCCACCTGCGCGGCCAGCCGACCCAACACCTGCCCGGCCGCGTCCACCACGTACCACTTCCGCGTATCCGGATCCACCTTTGGCAAATACGTCTTCATGCAAAAACTCCCGCTAAACAGGCCCCACACGGTAGCAAAATCCCGCAACCCGTCAACAAGCATTTGCGAACCCGGCACCGTCACAAGCCCGCCACTTTCCGGAGATCCGGCCCACGCCACCCGGCAACCCCAACAAGCCGGCCACGAATCGCCGGCCTCAAAAACGCTCCACAACTTGCCCCGGCTCCCCCATCGGTCCGCCCCACCCAACGTACGAGGTATGCTTACCCGCCCTCCACACATTGGCTCCAACGCCCCCCGAATTCCAGGAACGAGGTTTTTGCAGATCCGTCGCAGGCTCGTCGCCAGACTCGAGCGTCCTCAACACGACGGGCCGCAGCCTTGCCGTGGTAACCCCACCCAACTGCCGTGCCCTGCATTGCCCGCCCGAAAAGACATTTTCACGGCCGCTTCAACAGTTCCCGCCAATACGCCTCCACTTCAGCCTCGGTGGCGGGCCGTGGCCAGTCCACGTCGGGCCACTCCCAACGAAGCGGCAGCTTGGAACCGGGCGGAATGGAAGGGTCACCCCCGCCATCCAATCCGTCCCACCCCACCGAATACAGCACAAACGAACCGTCGGGCCGCCTGTGGTACCTGATCGGCTTGCCATCCATAAAATCAGTGGGCACCTCCCGTAAAAACTCCGGCACCAGCTCCTCCAGCCGCCCGGGATACACACCGTACCGCAGCCGATACCGTTCCAACGCCAGTGCGGCCAACACCAGAGATCGGTCCGTCTCCCACTCCATCGCCTCCAATGCCTCCCTTTGGTAGCCTGACCGGTAGTCACTAAACCGGTTGTGGAGCCGCTCGTAAAGACTGCGGGGATTGAACCGCTCACTCACAGCCTCCAGCTCAGATCGCAAACGAAGGCCGTTCCGATGCTTTTCCGCATCACGCAGCAGGGCCGTGCAATCCTCTAAAAACCGCAGCAGCCGCGACTGCTCCCCATACGACCACACGTACAGCCAGAGCGTAGCATCCAACCCTTTAACCGCGGGATGATATACCACGGGGTCCAACCAGTCGGGTGGGTCCTCGACCAAGGGCTCCATAGCACCTATCACGTCGGAAGGACCAGAGTGGCGCATCCGGTCCCACTCGGCGAAGATTTGAAACTTCTCGTTCTCCATGGCTGCGATCATGGGGCCCAGCCAGCAGTTGCTCTCCCAGGCCCTCTGCCACCGCGCGAGGTCATCGTCCGACCATCCATCCAACTGAAGCGCCTCCCATGTGGTCTCCCACGCGATCACCCCAGCAATCCTCCTGACAATATCGCTACCTAACACCGCATCCTCCACAAGGAGCAGGGGTGTCCGAATGAGGGCCTCGAGAAACCTCGAAGCGTCTTCCCGACGTCCCTCGCGGAGGGCCAGTAACGTGGCTGCGCGCAGCCAGCGAGATGCGCATCCTGTCTGGAAATACCGCCGTGCTTCAGTCGTTTTTTTAGGATCCACGTCGGAACTGAACCGGCGCTTCTGCAGGGCCGCCACCAGCGCCTCCAAAGCTGCCCGCCTTTCCGCAAGACTGGCAGCCACCTCCTTCCAATACTCCGACGCCTCCACCCGTTCCCACCCCTCGGGTGGGTCTGGTCGGCGCCGATACCACTCCGAAAGTCGCCACGTCACCAGGACACCTCCCGAGTGCGCCCGTTGGTTTGCTCTCCGCACGGACCAGGGAGGTGCCCCCAACTGCGCCAGCGCCTCCCAGGCTGCAGGTGCACCATCTTCTTCGGGTGATGTAGCCAGCCCCTCCCGGGCTTCGGTCCGGGCTGACCGTGCCCGCTCCAATGCCGCCTCGTAACGTCTCAGAGCAACCCGTCCAGCCAGCCCCTCGGCCCCCAGCCACAAAAGGACCAGCAACACCACCCCGAAACCCACCGCCAGCAATGGCACCCAACCTTTCCGATCCTGCTTCACAGCACTCCATCCTGGGCTCGTTTCCATGAACCCACAAGCCCTCCAGGCCAGGCCCGGCATGTCCCCGGCCTGACAGCACACCCACCCGACCCCACGACCGCCCGACGCCGTCCTTTCCCCGCTCCCCTCCCCATGCCTCCGACCACCAGGTACGAGGCCATCACCGGAAAACGGTTGACGTCCCTCGACGGGTCCGGCCAAGATTCAAACAAACGTTCGTTTCAATCATGCGTTTGAACATGGCCGAACCCGCGCCCGCACCCGATACCCGCACGGCCATCCTCAATGCCGCCGAGGCCGTGTTCGCCGAAGTGGGTTTTGCCCGGGCCTCCATCCGCCGCATCGTGCGACAGGCCGGAGTCAACCTGGCCGCCATCCACTACCACTTCGGATCCAAGGCCGGCCTGATCGAGGCGGTCATCCAACGCAGGGTGGCCCCCGTCAACGAACGACGCCTCCAATTATTGGACTCGCTGGAGCGGGCGCATCCGCGCGGACGCCTGCCCCTGGAACCGGTTCTGGAAGCGTTTCTCCGCCCCGTCCACGAGGCCGGAGCGGACACCGAGCAGGTCGATCAACTCCGACGTCTCTACGGGCGCCTGATCAGTGAGGCCGACGCATCGTGGGGGGATCTGCTGGCCCGCCAGTTTGGCCCGGTGCTCCACCGGTTCACGGCTGCCCTGGCCCGGGCCGTGCCGGAAGTCCCGGAACCGGTCCTTGCCCGGCGTCTTTTCTTCAGCCTGGGCGCGGCCGTCCATTGCCTGCTCAAACCCCCTGCTCTCGCCCACCCGATCCTGCCTCTCACCGGCATCGACACCGAAACGGCCCTGGAAGACCTGATCCGCTACGCCGCAGCCGGCATTCGCGCAGATCCGGCCCCGACCCAACCACGAAAACGCAGGCAAGGTGCCCGAGCATGAACCGGTGCGTCCCATGGTATCCCGCCCTGCTTCTCCTGGTCTCGTGCGCGAGCCCGCCCAAGCAGACGCACGTGCCTGACCTGCCCGTCCCGGAGCATTGGGCGGCTCCCGCCCCAAACGAACCATTTGTGGAAGGGCGCTGTTGGGAGTCCCTCGGCGGACCGACCCTCACCGCCCTGATCCGCGAGGCGCTGGAGCACAATCGCGACCTTCGTCAGGCCGCCGCACGCGTGGATGCCGCAGTGGCCCAGGCACGGATCGCCGGTGCGTCCCTTCCCCCGCAACTGACCCTCAACGGGGACGCCACCCGCCGCCAGCAGGTGTTCGTCGGCCTGCCCATCCCGGGCCGCGAAAACACCCCACTCTCCTCACGTTCCACCTCCTACGGGGTATCCCTCAACGTCAGTTGGGAACTGGACCTGTGGGGGCGTATCCGCGCCGGACAAACAGCCGCCCTGGCTGAACTGCAAGCCGCTGAGGCCATGTACCGAGCGGCCCAACAATCCCTGGCAGCCCAAACCGCTCGCGCATGGTTGGCCCTGGTGGCGGCCCAACAACAATGCGAGCTGGCCCGTGCGAACCGTGATTCGCTGGCCCGAACCGCCGACCGCATCGCCGCCCGCTACCGCGAAGGCACCCGAACGGCCCTGGAAGATCGAATGGCCCGGCAAAACCTCGCCTCGGCCGAAGCCATGCTGGCAGCCCGGGAAGGCGAACGCGACGCCGCTCTTCGACAACTGGAAATCCTGCTGGGCCGTTACCCCGCCGGCACATTCACCAACACCGGCTCCCTGCCGCCCATCACCCCCGACGTGCCCGCCGGATTGCCCTCGGAATTACTGCAACGACGGCCGGATCTGGTGGTGGCCGAACGCCAACTGGCCGCCCAGCTGGCCCGCGTCCGGGAAGCCAGGGCCGCCTTGTGGCCGCGAATCAGCCTGACCGCCGCCGGCGGCCGCATCAGCAACGAACTGCAAGACCTCTTGGACAGCCGGTTCGATGTCTGGTCACTGGCCGGCAACATCGCACAGCCAATCCTCCAGGGCGGCAGGTTGCGGGCCAACGTGCGGCTTGCGGAAGCCAGGGCGCGCGAGGCCCTGGAAAACTATGCCTCCGTCATGCTCCGCGCCTTCGCCGAGGTGGAGACGGCCCTTGTCGCAGAACAACACCTCCGACAACGCCAGGCCGCGCTGGAAGAGTCCCTGCAACAAGCCCGGGCCGCCCTCCGCCTGGCCGAAACGCGCTACCAAACGGGCCTCGTGGATTATCTCACCCTGCTGGAATCCCAGCGCGCCCTTTACCTGGCGGAAAGTGATCTGATCGAAGTCCAACGGCAGCGATGGGCCAACCGCATTGATCTGTACCTGGCCCTGGGCGGCGGGTTCGAACCCGACCCGCCCGGGTCCACAGCCAACGTCATGACCCGCCCGTAACATGAGCGCGTTGCACAAAATCGGATTGCCGCTGGCCATCCTGACGGCCGGCGCTCTGCTGACAGGGCTGATGATCCGGACCCGACCTCGACCGGAACTGGCAGCACCCGAAGTGCCCCTGCCCCTCGTTCGCGCAATCCCGCTGACGCCCGTCCGTCACCGGTTCCTGGTCCACAGCCAGGGCACCGTAACGCCCCGAACCGAAATTGACCTGGTCGCGGAAGTGGCCGGCCGGATCGTTCACCTGGCACCGTCCTTCCGTTCCGGCGGGCTCTTCCAAAAGAACGAACTTTTGGTCGCCATCGATCCCATCGACTACGAACTGGCCGTCACCCACGCCAGGGCCACCCTCGCACAAGCAGAAAGCGCACTGGTCCGGGAAGAGGCAGAAGCCCGCGTCGCCCGTGAGGAATGGGAACTGAACGGGCGGGGCTCACCCAACCCTCTCGTGCTCCGCGAACCCCAGTTGGCCCAGGCCCGGGCCGCCGTGGAATCAGCCCGCGCCGGGCTCCAAGCCGCCCTGCGCGACCTGGAGCGTTGCCGCCTGACCGCACCGTTCGACGGCCGCGTCCGCACCCAGCACGTCGACGTCGGCCAGTTCGTCACGCGTGGCCAAACCCTTGGCCGCATCTACTCGGTCGACTCCGTGGAGGTTCGGCTGCCGCTCGCCCTCGATGACCTGGCCTTCCTGGACCTCCCGCTGGCCGTGACAGAGCCGGATGACCGGGTGTCCGGACCGGCCGTCACCCTCTCGGCCCGGATTGGCGGCCAAACCCATACCTGGCAGGGACGAATCGTCCGGACCGAGGGCGAGGTGGACACACGCACCCGCATGCTCCACGCCGTGGCGCGTGTGGACCGACCCTACGACGTTTCACCGGGTCAACCCCCGCTGGCCGTCGGCCTGTTCGTCCGGGCCACCATCCACGGCCGGGAAGTTGAGCCTGTCTATCTGGCCCCGCGCAAGGCCTTCCGATACGACCGCGACCTCATGGTGGTGGACAGGGAGAACCGACTGCGCCTGCGCCAGGTCGAAATCCTCCGGCGGGAACCCGACCAGATGGTGTTTCGGGCCGCACTGGCACCGGGAGACCGCGTGTGTGTGACGCCGCTCGAAGCAGTCACCGACGGCATGCAGGTCCGGGTGTTGGACGAGGCCGTCGACCACACGCCACCAACGTCCGGGGCAACCCCGCAGACAACCCACCCATGAAACCGAACGGTGTCATTGCCTGGTTTGCCCGCAACGGCGTCGCCGCCAATCTCCTCCTGTTGGTGGTGGTGGTGGGCGGCCTGCTCTCCCTGGGCCGAATCCGGAAGGAGATTTTCCCGGAGTTCTCCTCCGACATGATCACCGTGTCGGTGGCCTACCGCGGCGCGTCTCCCGAAGAGGTTGAGGAAGCCGTGTGCATCCGAATCGAGGAAGCCCTCCAAGGGCTCGACGGCATCAAGCGGATCCGGTCCGTGGCCAATGAGAATCTCGGGACCGTGGTGGTGGAACTCCTGCCGGGCGCCGACACACGCCGCCTTCTCAACGACATCAAGGCACGCGTGGACGCCATTGACACCTTCCCCGCCGAAACCGAGAAGCCCGTGGTGCAGGAGTTGATCCTCCGAACCCAGGTGATCAACGTCGCCGTGTCCGGTGACGCCGACGAACGCACCCTCAAGCGCGTGGCCGAACAGGTCCGGGACGAGCTTTCGGTCGTGCCGGGCATCTCCCAGGTCCAGCTGGCCGTCGCCCGACCCTACGAAATCTCCATCGAGGTCTCGGAGGAGGCCCTGCAACGCCATGGCCTCACCTTTGACGAAGTGGCCCAGGCCGTGCGCCGGTCCTCACTGGACCTGCCCGGCGGCTCCCTGAAAACCGATGCGGGTGAGTTCCAACTCCGGGTCAAAGGACAGGCCTATCGCGGACCCGAGTTCGAAAAGCTCCCGCTCCGGACCCTGCCCGATGGATCGCGCCTGCTCCTCGGCGACGTGGCCCGCGTGGTGGATGGATTCGAAGATACCGCCCGCCACGCCCGCTTCAACGGCAAACCGGCCGTGGTGGTCATGGTGTTCCGCACCGGCGACGAAAACGCCCTCGAAATCAGCCGAAAGGTCAAGGAGTACGTCGCCAAAGCCCAACTCCGCATGCCCGCCGGCGTACAACTGACCCCCTACATGGACTATGCCCAGTACCTCCAGAGCCGCCTGGACCTCCTGCTCCGAAACGCCCGGACCGGTTTCATCCTTGTGTTCCTCCTGCTCGCCCTGTTCCTTCGGTTGCGCCTGGCCTTCTGGGTGGCGGTGGGCATCCCCATCTCCTTCCTGGGTACCCTCTGGCTCATGCCCGCCCTCGACGTCTCCATCAGCATGATCACCTTGTTCGCCTTCCTGCTGGTGCTCGGCATTGTGGTCGACGACGCCATCGTGGTGGGCGAAAACATCTATACCCATTACCAACGGGGCAAATCCGGCCTGCGCGCCGCCATCGAAGGTGCCAGCGAAATCAGCCGGCCGGTCATCTTCGCCGTGCTCACCACCATTGCCGCCTTCGTGCCGTTGCTGGCCGTGGAGGGCAACACCGGCAAGATCATGCGGAACATCCCGTTGATCGTCATTCCCACGCTGACCTTCTCCCTCCTGGAATGCATGTTGTGCGTCCCCAACCACCTGAGCCATTTCCGGCCCGGTCCGGACGGACAAACCGGCTGGCACCCGTTCCGGCGTCTGCAACAGGCCTTCGCCCGTGGCCTGGAACGTTTTGTCCGGACGCGATACACCCCCTTTCTCGAGTGGTGCCTGCAGCATCGGTACGTGGTCGCGGCCATTGCCGCCAGCACATTGATGCTGGCCGCAGGACTGGTCGCAGGCGGCATTGTCCGGTTCCAGTTCTTTCCCCCGGTGGAAGGAGATGACATCGCCGCCTTTGTCACCATGCCCGAAGGCGCAGCCCCCGAGGTCGTCGAAGCCGCCGTCCGACAGATCGAACAAGCAGCCGAAAAACTCCGGGCCGAATACGCCGGCGTCCGCACCACCGACGGCAAACCGCTGTTCCGGCACATCCTCAGCTCCATCGGGGATCAACCATATCGAACCGCCATCAGCCGTAACGGCGGTCGCTTGGGCGGCGATTTCGCCCGCCCGAACCTGGGAGAGGTCCATATCCAACTGGCCCCCGCGGAAACCCGCCACGTCACATCCGCCGAGCTGGTGCGGCGCTGGCGCGAACTCACCGGCGATCTCCCGGGCGCCGTCGAGCTGGTCTTCACCTCCGCCCTCTTCACCACCGGCGACGCCATCAACATCCAGCTCACCGGGCCCGATGTGGAACAATTGCGCATGGCAGCCGCCGAATTGAAATCGGCCCTGGCCCGCTACGACGGCGTGCTGGACATCGCGGACTCCCACCGCGCCGGCAAGCCGGAAATCCGCCTCGCCATCCGGCCCGAGGCCGAAGCCCTGGGCCTGACCCTGCATGATCTCGCCCGCCAGGTCCGCCAGGCGTTTTACGGTGAGGAAGCCCAGCGCATCCAGCGCGGCCGCGACGACGTTCGCGTCATGGTCCGCTATCCCGACCGGGAGCGACGGTCCCTCGCGGCCCTCGAACACATGCGAATCCGTCTTCCCGACGGCACCGAGGTCCCCTTCTCCGAGGTTGCCGAGGTACGCTGGGAGCAAGGGTACGCCTCCATCGTGCGCGTCGACAGGCGCCGCGCCATCAATGTCACCGCTGACGTGGACCTGCGCCGCACCACCACCGACCAGGTCCTCCGCTCCCTCCAGGAACACGAGCTGCCCGCCCTCCTGGGCAAGTACCCCGGCCTCCGCTACTGCTTCGAAGGCCAGCAACGCGAACAACAGGACACCCTCCGGAGCCTGGCCCGGGGCTTCCTGTTGGCCCTGTTCCTGATCTTCGCACTGATCGCCATTCCCTTGAAATCTTACATCCACCCCCTGGTGGTCATGTCGGCCATCCCGTTTGGTTTCGTTGGCGCTGTGCTGGGTCACCTCATCATGGGCATGATGTTGACCGCCCTGTCGCTGTTCGGCCTCGTGGCCCTGGCCGGCGTGGCAGTGAACGACGGCCTGGTCCTGGTGGACGCCATCAACAGCCGTCGCCGTGCGGGTGTGCCCTTGTCCGAGGCAGTGCGCCAGGCCGGACCGTCACGATTCCGGGCCGTGCTCCTCACTTCACTCACCACCTTTGCCGGGCTCATGCCCCTCATCCTGGAAAAGAGTGTCCAAGCCCGTTTCCTCATCCCGATGGCCATCTCACTGGGTTTCGGCATCCTCTACTGCACCTTCACCACGCTCATCCTCCTGCCGTCGGCCTACCTGATCCTTGAAGACCTGAGCGGCCCGGTCCGCCGGCTTTTCGGATGGGAATTCCGCCTCGAAACTGAAGAAATGGAAGACGTCACCACCCTTGCGGACCGGAAATCATCATGAGCCACCGGTTCGGAAAGAAAGCTCCGTGCCTCCAGCCTTGGTCACGGTCAAATCCACCGGCCGCTCCACCCCGGACCCTTTCCACGCCGGCAAAGCCTGCAAAAGCCCGGCACCTCACACCTCCGGTCCGGAGCAGCGCACCCGGCCCCACACGGATCCCAAAAACCCGACCGCACCAGCCCCCTCACGGCGACGGCGGTAACGGGCGAAGAACCAAACGGTCCCCCACGATCTCCACCGCCTCGAGTTGATGCAAAAACTCCACCGCTTCGGAGTTCCGGTCCAGGTCCCGCGCCAGATTCTCCCGGCTGAGCCTCCGCAGAATCCACCGGGGAATCGGGCGCCCGTTGGCCTCCATCTCCTCCACGTTCAAACTCAGCCAACCATCGGAAAACTGGATTTGAATCCGGGCCCGACCATTCAAGAACCGGCCGGTCAACCCTCGCTGACCCTCCCGCCCCAGGGGGAAACTGAACCGCCCATAAAGCGCTCCGTTCGTGATTTCCACCCGCAGGTGGTCACGCAAATCAGGGTTCCCCGTGATCAGGAGGTTGAGCTCGTCCGCCGTCAACTCGAAGGGCGGCACCGGCCGGCCCTGTCGCACCGACTCATAAAAGGTCTGCCACCGAATCCAAAGGGCCGTGCGATCCAGCTCCGAATCCGATGCAGCCGGCAGCTCCACCGGCGCGGTCCCGGTGTAGTTGCGGACCAACGACCACCAGTACCAACCCAGTCCGGCAACCCCGGCAAGCCCCAGCAATGCCACCACCACCAAACCAACCCCAAGATACCATAACCACGACCGACGCCGCCGGGTGCCCGGCTCACCGTCCACTTGCACGCCTTCAGAATGCATATTCATGGTCGCTACTTCGCGCCGAGCCCTTTCTGCGCCCCAGACTGCCCGTCCCCATCAACCGCGTCCAGTCCGGATCGGTCCGATCGACACGCACCTGCAAACAACTTTACCAGCGGGGCAGGCCCATCAGCGCCCCCGACCCGGCCGGGGTCAATCCTTCATCGTCCCGCTCCCGGGCCGTCAGCAGCCCGATGCGGGCACCCCGGGACCCACGCCGGGTCTGACCACCGAATCGGAAGTCCCGGCCCCGGGGGCGAAACCACAAGCCGCCCGGCCCGGTGGCCCGCCCGCACCGATCTGCCAGCACCCACCGCGTCATACGCATGGGCCGGCACCGCCCCTTCCACGCAACACGGCTTGAGTTGGTTCCCGCGTGGGCTTCATTCCCACACGACCCCAAACCCGCCCATCAACAAAAAGGCCGGGGGCAGCCCTCTCGGGGCAACCCCCGGCACTCGCAACAACCACGTGGTCCCGCTAAACTGGCGGGCTCAGCCCACGCTGCCCTCCAGGCTCACACCGAGCAGCTTCTGCGCTTCCACTGCAAACTCCATCGGCAACTCCTTGAACACCTCCTTGCAGAAGCCGTTCACAATCAGGTTCACCGCGTCCTGCGTGGAAAGGCCCCGCTGGTTGCAGTAGAAGATCTGGTCCTCGCCGATCTTCGAAGTCGTTGCCTCGTGCTCCACGGACGAGCTGGAGTTGCGCACGTCAATGTACGGAAACGTGTGGGCGCCGCACTTGTCGCCGATCAACATCGAGTCGCACTGCGAAAAATTCCGCGAATTGACCGCGGACTTGCGGATCTCCACAAGGCCCCGGTACACGTTCTGACCCCGGCCCGCCGAAATCCCCTTGGACACGATGGTGCTCCGGGTGTTACGGCCGATGTGAATCATCTTCGTGCCGGTGTCGGCCTGTTGTCGCCCGTTGACCACCGCCACCGAGTAAAACTCCCCCACTGAATGGTCCCCCAACAACACGCAGCTCGGATATTTCCAGGTGATCGCCGACCCGGTCTCCACCTGCGTCCAGGAAATCTTCGAGTACCGGCCCTTGCACAGACCGCGCTTGGTTACGAAGTTGAAGATGCCGCCCCGCCCTTCTTCGTCCCCAGGATACCAGTTCTGCACCGTCGAGTACTTGATCTCCGCATGGTCCAGCGCAATCAACTCCACCACCGCCGCATGCAGCTGGTTCTCATCCCGCATCGGCGCCGTGCACCCCTCCAGATAGCTTACGTACGCCCCCTCGTCGGCAATAATCAGCGTCCGCTCAAACTGACCCGACTTGGCGGCGTTGATGCGGAAATACGTGGACAATTCCATCGGACAGCGCACCCCCTTGGGCACGTACACGAACGACCCGTCACTGAACACGGCAGAGTTCAGGGCCGCATAAAAATTGTCAGTGTACGGCACCACGCTGCCCAGGTACTTCCGCACCAGCTCCGGGTGCTCCCGGACCGCCTCGCTCATCGAGCAAAATATGATCCCCTTCTCGGCAAGCTGTTTCTGGAACGTGGTCCCCACCGAGACGCTGTCAAACACCGCGTCCACCGCCACACCCGCCAGCCGCTCGCGTTCCCGCAGAGGAATGCCCAGCTTCTCGTACGTCTCCAACAACTTCGGATCCACCTCCTCCAGGCTCTTCGGCCCGTCGGTCCGCATCTTCGGGGCCACGTAATAAACGATCTCCTGAAAGTTGATCGGCGGATACTTCACAAACTGCCAGTTCGGCGGCGTCATCGTCAGCCAGTGCCGATACGCCTTCAGCCGCCACTCGGTCAACCATTCGGGCTCCTTCTTCTTGGCCGAAATAAACCGAATAATGTCCTCGTTCAGCCCCGGTGGGGCCGATTCGGTCTCAATGTCGGTGTAAAAACCGTACTTGTACTCCTTTTTGACCAGGCTCTCGATGCTTTCAACAGCGGTGCTCATCGTTTCTACGCTCCCAGCGCGCAGGTGAATCTTCCCCCGGGCCGACGTGAGGCTCTCACCGGCCCGAGGCCCGAATTGCGCGCACGCGAAAATTAGACCAGTCGGAGCCCATGTCAACGAACCCTTCCCCACCAACGACCCTCGATTCCCACCCCGCAAGCCTGCTTCCGGCCAGTAAAACTGCATCGACCAGTACAAGCTTCCTACGACCCTCGCGACCCCTCTCCAACCCTCGGGTCCCTCCAACCCAAGCTTCTACCCCTCACCACCTAAGACCATCCCAAGACTTCACCCAGTGGATCCGCAAAAGTTCGCCCGAACGCAAACCGTGCCTTCTTCCAAAAGCTCTTCTCACCGTAAACGGGCCCTCAGCGGGGCAAACGCTCCGCCCAAATCCGGTTCAACCCGGTAAACCTTCAGAAAAATCCCCGGGACAACTCCGGGGAACCCCCGAGGCAAAGTGTTAAAATAACCGACAACCTGTCGGTAGAATTTACGATTTTCGGCCCCGCAGCTCCATCCATCATATCGTGTTGAACGTCAGCAACTTACGAGCCACGTCGGTCCACGATCGCAACTGCGCTCCTCCGAAAGTGTTAAGTTTCCTTTACACATCCGGATTCGGCCAATTTTTCACAAGTGTGGTTTAGTGCCTCTGCATCAACATGATATAAGGTCGTTGGCACGGTTGGCACAAATGTAGCTGCGCACCAATTAGCTTGTAGCGCGAATTCAAGAAACCGAAGTCAAGAATCCAGGAGGCAACGATGAAAACGCGATGGATGCTCACGGCAGCAGGACTGACGCTGGTAACCAGCCTGACCACCCGGGTCGAGGCTTTTGTGATGGTCGATCCCGTGATCGAACGGTTGTCCCACGTGGAAACGGTCGTCACGGACTTGGGAAACGGTTTCTACCATTATGCCTACACGGTTTATAACGACTCCGAGCCGGTCACGGACGGCAGGATGACCATATGGCCCCGAATCGTCGGTTGGGAGATCCCGCTGGACTCGCCGGCCCTGGTTTCGAATATCACGTTCCCGGAAACTTGGGGCTACCGCTTCCTCAGCAGCACCGAATACGAACAAGAGTACGGCATCCCCAATCCCTTCAATTCCCTGTACGTGTTGCAGTGGTACGACCTGGAACTTTTTGAGGGAATCAGCCTGGAAAAAAGCATCGTTCCCAACGGGTACAATGACTTTTGGGGTGACGACGAATATGAGCCCTACGCCAGCGGCTTTGGGTTCATCTCCGTTTTGGCCCCCGTGGACGGCCCCTATGCAGCCATCTGGCAGGACGCGTACCGAAACATTGGCGATCCGCCCCTTCCGGGCGGCGGAATCACGGGCGGCAGCCTGCCCTACACGCCGCAACACGCCATGCCCGATGGCGGTGCCACCGCCGTCCTGCTCGGGTTGAGCCTCGTCGGGCTCCATCTCTGGCGAAAGACCTCCCGGTAACGCGCTACAAAAAAAAGCCTGGCCTGCCCGGCCGCTGCCCCGGGGGGCCCCCGGTTGAGCGGTTCGTTCGATGGAACGAGCCGCTTTTTGTTTGCAACCGCCCGCTTTGTGCAAAGCCTCGCCCACCACCGCCGGCTCAAACCCGCACCTGCACATCAGCCTCGCAAACACTTCCTGCCGGAGCACGCGGACATGGCAAGGGCCGGACCCGAAACCCGGCCGCGAATCGGAGCCCCACTACCAGGTCCACAACGCCGCACGGCACGGGCACGAGCTCACCAACCCCCGGCAAGCACGCCCCAGGTCCCCCGGCAAACCACCTCCTGCCACTCCCACCGGTCACGAAATCAGCACCTCAGCGCGACTCAACTAAAAAGACGCGCTTCTCCGCCCAAACCACCCGACTCACGCCGACCGAAACCACGATGAAAGCAACCGGCAGGTAATGGCGTCCTGAGGTGTGTCCGTCCCATCGGCGCCCGCCGCCGGTAAGCCTAGGCCTGCATGAAAAGGCCCCACTCAAAGAACCCTGCGCACCTGCCTTTTCAGACTTGGCCTGCATGCCTGTTCCAGCTTTGCTGGATGCCATGAAGACTCTCGCACCCGGCAAATCGGCCTCCCTCGGCGTTGCGCTGCTCCTTTCCGTCTCGCGGGTAATCGTGTCCGCCCAACCCGCCCCCGAGCCAACCCTTGAAGAGCTTCGAAAAGGAAAACATTTCATCCCAACCGATGTATATCCGGAAAGCGAAGACGCACGAATCCTTCGGCTCTTCAAGGGCCTGCGCGTGGCCGACGTTTCGGATGGAATGGACAAGGCCGGCTTGGCCCACGTCGGTCGGATGGACCCCGAGATTCGCCCCTTGTGGAAGGACGTCCGAACCTTTCGACATCGAATCGTCGGCGTCGCCGTTACAGCCCGTTACGTACCCACACAACAACCAGCCACAGGTCCACAGTCCACGGAGGTCTTCGACCGCTGGATGGGCGCATGGTACCGGGACCGCAGCAGCGAACCATTTGTTCCCCTCCTGCGTCCGGGCACCGTCCTGGTGATCGAGGAACAGGGCCACGACGTCGGATCCATCGGCTCCAACAACATCCTGGTCTGGAAACAACGGGGTTGCGTGGGGGTGGTCTCCAGTGCGACCGCCCGCGACACCGACGAAATTGAGGCCCAGGGCGTGCCCCTGTATTTCCGACGGCCGGGTCGCGGGATCCGGCCCGGACGAAACGAAATCGAGTCCGTCAACGCTCCCATCGTCTGTGGCGGCGTGCTCGTCAGGCCCGGCGATATAATCGTGGCAGACGGAGATGGTGTGATCGTCGTGCCCCGCGCCCGGGCTGAGGAGGTCGCCGCCTACGCCCGCACCACTTTGGAACAGGACCAGGCGGCCCGACGCAAACTCTACGAGGCCCTGGGCATTCCCAAGGATCCATCGGTCGAACCCACACCGTGAATAAACCTCATGGCAACCCCTCCCGGTCTTCGACTGCACCCCCCGGCAGATCTGCACCGAGGCCCCATCAGCAGCCGGAGATGAACGCCGTTAGTCCCAACAGCCCACCAAGCCCGGCCGACCTGACCGGTGCCCTCCCAGCCTGGCTCGGTGCAGGGATCGCCGCCGTGGGCGGCTTCATCATCCTGGTGCTGGAAATCGTCGGCGCCCGCTATCTGGCGCGCGATTTCGGCAGCGCATTCTATGTTTGGGTCAGCCAAATCGGGGTGGTCATGATCGCCCTGGCACTGGGTTACTACGTGGGCGGTGCACTGGCCGACCGATGGCGGCGACCCGGACCCCTGGCGTGGTTGCTGGGTCCGACCGGCCTCCTGGTCTATGCCATCCCCGGGTTTGCCCCCCCGGTTCTGGCCGCGCTGGTCAATCGCCACCCACCCGACGAGCCCATAGCCCCCCTCTGGCAAAAACTCGACCCCGCCCTCGGCAGCGCCGTGGTGTTCCTATTACCGTGTTTCGTGCTGGCGATGTTGTCCCCGTATTTCATTCGGCTGACCAGCCGGCAGATCGCTCACGTCGGCCGGATCAGCGGCCTCATCATCGCAGCCAGCACCGTGGGCAGCATTGCCGGGGTGTTCGTCGCAGGTTACCTTCTGGTGGACTTGATGGCATTGTCCACCATCTTCCGGGGGTGCGGCCTGGCCATGCTGGGCCTGGCCGTCATCTGTTGGTTGGTGGACCGACGGTTCCGTCCCGGGGAAAGATCTCCACAATGAACAGGCCCTCACGTTTCGACATAGGCTGGCTGGCCCTGGCCCTGGCCGCCACGACACTCCACGCCGAGGTGTTGTTCCAAGCCACCTCGCCCTACCACAGCATAAGAGTCGAGGACCGCGCCGGATTTCGCTGGTTGACCTTCGACGGCACTCTGCAGACCCGCATGTCGTTGCAGGACCCGCTGACCGGACACTTCGAGTACATCGAATACTTCCACCTGCCCTGGCTCTGGAACACCCAGATCAACCGCACCCTGATGATCGGCCTGGGTGGAGCCAGCGCCCAGCGCCAATGGGCCGCCTGGTACCCGCAGGTGGAGTTCGAAACCGTGGAGATCGACCCCGTGGTCGTCCGCGTCGCCCGTGAATTCTTCCATTTGCAAACCGGGCCAACGCAGCGCGTCGTAGTGGAGGATGGACGGCTTTACCTCCGTCGATCCCGCCAGCAATGGGACGTCATCCTCGTGGACGCCTACACCGAAAACCGCTACGGCGCCTTCATCCCCTACCACCTGGCCACGCGCGAGTTCTTCGAAATCGTCCGCGACCGGCTCACCACCAACGGCGTCCTCGCCTACAACGCCATTGGAACCCTCAATGCATGGCACTCGGACGTCATTGGATCGCTGCACCAAACCATGGCTGCCGTGTTCCCGCAGGTCTACCTGTTCCCCGCCTCCAGCAGCCAGAACATCGTACTGGTGGCGACCCGCGACGCCCGGCGCCGCTCCCGAACGGAATTGGAACAAACCGCGCGCGAACTCCTCAAGACCGGCCGAATCCGACTCCCCAATTTCCTGCAGTGCGTTCGCAACCTGCGCGAACTACCTCCTGCACACTTTGCCCAATGCGGCATCCTCACCGATGATTACGCGCCCGTAGACGGCCTGCTCACCCGCGGCCGAAAGGCCAGGCCCTGAGCCCTTCTCCCGGCCACGAACCCCTGAGAACAGCAGGGCTACCTTCCCGGACTGATGCACCTTACGCCTCCCAGGGTCGCCCGGATCGACGGCCCGAGGCCCCCCGGCCTCTACAACCCCGCAACCCACCCAACCCACGACGCGCTGGCCCGTCAAAAACCCCACCTCCGCCCCGGCCAATCCACTCCTTTGCCCTGACAAAAACCGAGTTCTCCACAGGTGCAGCCCCCAATCATCCGGATCACCAAGGGCCTGCCGGAACTCAACCCGGCCATTAAGAGTCCGAGCACTCGTCACCCGGCGGCCGCCACGCTGCGCCGGCGGCGAGCACCAGGGTCTGCGTGGATAAACCAGAGCGCTGCAGTCGAATCCCAATCTCCATTCCCTTCCCACGGCCCCGGCACACGGCACCTCAGCCCGAACCAACCCCGCCCACCACCACGGTGCGGTTCGTCAGAGGCGCCGAACCCCGCACAAATCACGGTCAAACAGAACAAGCCGCCCTTTCTTTAAAGAGCGTCGCCCCCCGCATCGGGCGCCGGTCGTGCAGTTCCGCCCCCCTGCGCCCCGCCATCCCGCTCCAACGACCGTCCCCGCCCACCGGACGCCCCGGGCTCCAAGCCGCCCCGCCCCACCGGCAGACAAGGTCGGATAACGGACGCAACTTCCGCACCGGCCACCCTCACCCAACGCCCCACCGCACCCCGTAAACGACAATTTTTGCAAAGGGGAGCTTGAAATCCGCGCATAACCTGCTATTCTTTTCACACGATAACTCTATCGATGATCTAATGACTCATATGAGGACGATGAAACCTGCAGTTCTCGTGGGAATGGTCACGGTCCTGGGTTGGGCCGCCCTGGCGGCCGACCCCGACGCCCTGCGCCAAAAGGCCCGGTTTTTCTTCGAACCGCTGCCGGACAAGATGCCCGGCGCCGAGCACGATACCCCGGAGCGCATCGAACTGGGCCGCAAACTCTACTTCGACAACCGCCTGTCAGTAAACAACTCCCAGTCCTGCAATACCTGTCACGACATCACCGGCGGCAAAGCGGGCGTGGATAATCTACCCACAAGTCCGGGCGCACTCGGTCAACGCGGCGAGCGCAACTCGCCCACCGTCCTGAACGCCGGCTTCCACATCGCACAGTTCTGGGACGGACGCGCCAAAGACCTCAAAGAACAGGCCAAGGGACCCATCCTCAACCCGGTGGAAATGGCCATGCCCAGTGAAGCCGCCGTCGAGGAAAAACTGCGCGGCATCCCCGAATACCGCGAACTGTTCGCCAAAGCCTTCCCGGGACAGTCCGAACCCATCACCTACGACAACCTGGCCGAGGCCATCGCAGCTTTCGAACGAACCCTGATCACCCGCGACCGGTTCGACGATTTCCTTAAAGGCGACAACCAAGCCCTCAACCAAAGGGAACTCCGGGGACTGGACCTGTTCATCAACATCGGTTGTATCACCTGCCATACCGGCCCCCTCATCGGCGGTAACAGCTTCCAAAAAGTCGGTTTGATCCATCCCTACGAGACCCCCGACCTCGGCCGCTACGCCGTCACCAAGGACGAGGCCGACAAGTTCAAATTCAAGGTGCCCAGCCTCCGCAACGTCGCCCTGACCGCACCCTATTTCCATAACGGCAGGCACGCAGAACTGAAAGAAGCGGTCATTCTCATGGCCTACATACAACTGGACCGCAAGCTCAGCGACGAAGAGGCCGACGCCATCGTCGCCTGGCTCCATTCCCTCACCGACAAACAGCTCGCAAGGGCCTCCCAAAAACAGTAACGGCTTTCTCAACCCAGAGGGGCCGGCAAAGGTCTCATCTTGGGGAGGAGGACGGCTGCCTGTTGGAAGCCTGCTCCTCCTCCGTTGTCTTTCTTCGGCACCGTTGTCCCCCCGGCAGCGCACATTTTTGCCCCGGGGACCGCACTCCGCACCCAACCGCCCGGCCCGGCCTGCGCCTCTCACCACGCCCAGAATTTCGGGACGGCGCCAGAAGAGCGCGCCGGCCCACCACCGAATATGTTCCCGTCAGAGACGATCCCAAACACCAAGCCCAAAACCCCCATCAAACGGGGAATCAAGGGTTTGCCTCCCGTGGCGTGCGTGCTACCCCACCGGGTACGGCAGGCCCGCCCGCGGGTCCACTGCGCAGACACACCCGGGGCGCGGGCAGGCCCCGCTGCGCAAAACCCGCCCGACCCGAAAAAGCTGCGCCGCCGGACACTCCTGCATCCTCGAGGCCCGGCGCCCGACTCCCACCGGCTCAGCCCGCACGGCGTTCACAGGAAGGTCCCGCAGGCGCATGAAGTACGCGGCACGTCATTAGGAAAACAACCCGGACGCGTTCACCCGGAATCGTACGGACCCGCGACAGTGATCTTCGCCCTCGAAAACGCCCACATCCAGCAGCCGGTACAAGCTGCCGCTTCTACCGCATACGCCGACACTGCGACCTTGCCCGAATGTTCGATGGTGATTTCAAGACTGGCTGTTCCGCAAAGTTGTCCTTATGCTCTGCCGCATATGAAAAAGTCGTTGGGTGCCCAGACCCTCCTGCATCCCACCCCGGTGATCGTGGTGGGGACCTACGACACCGCCGGCCGTCCCAATGCCATGACCGCAGCCTGGGCCGGCATCTGTTGTTCCCAGCCGCCCTGCATCGGGGTGGCCCTGCGCCGGGCCACTTACACCCACGAAAACATCCTGCATCGGCGCGCCTTCACCGTCAGCGTGCCGTCTCGGGATCAGGTCCGGTTGGTGGACTACCTGGGCATGGTCTCGGGACGCGCAGTGGACAAGTTCCGTGTCACCGGTCTGACGCCCACCCGCAGCCTGCTCGTGGACGCGCCCTACGTCGAAGAGTTCCCACTGGTCCTGGAATGCCGGCTGTACCGAAACGTCGAACTGGGGCTGCACACACTCTTCGTGGGTGAGATTGTGGACGTCAAGGCCGACCCCCGGATTCTGGATGACCAGGGGCACACCGACCCGGAGCGGTTCCGGCCCCTGTCGTACGCGCCGGATACCCAGAGCTATTACGAGCTCGGCGGATTCGTCGCACGGGCCTTCGCCGTGGGCCAGGAACTCACACTGCAGCCACCCGATCCCCACGTTGCCTAGAGATTACCTCCGCTGCCAATCCCCCGGCGCACAAACGGGTCGCCCCCGGGGCTCAGCGGGGAGGCCCCGTGGAACCCCGGCCCCACCGACTCCTTGCCGGTACCTGCCGGTGCCCGGCTCGCCCCGGAGCCGCGCCCGCATCCATGCCAAGCGAAACTTTTGCTTTCACCACGCTCCCCCAATCGGGTAAGAGAGTTCCGTGGCGGCCGTCAACGAACAGGGCGATCGAGTGTTGAGGGGCATTGCGGTCTCCCCCGGTGTGGCCCGCGGGAAACTCTACGTCTGGCACCGGGCCGAAGCCGAGATTCCGCGCTGGGAGCTGCGGGAAGAAGATGTGCCCGCCGAGCTCGAACGGCTGGAACAAGCCCTGGTGGCCACCCGCAAACAGCTTCTGGATGTCCAGCGCCAGGTCCGCGAGGTCATGGGGGCCGAGGAGGCCGGGATTTTCGATGCCCACCTCCTGGTGCTGGAAGACCGGGTCCTTCTGGACGAAGTGGTGCGCGTCATCACCCGCGAGCGGGTCAACGCCGAACACGCGTTTCATCAGGTCGCCCACAAATACATGGCCGCACTGAGTCGGGTCGAGGACGAATATCTGCGGGAACGGGTGGCCGACATCCGGGATGTCACCGCCCGGGTGCTCAGCCACCTGATGGGCCGCGCGCATGGCTTGGACCTGTCCCATCTACACGACCCGGTCATCGTGGTGGCCCACGACCTGACCCCCAGCGACACCGTGCAATTGGACAAACGGAAAGTCCTGGGATTCGTGACGGAGGTGGGCAGTCAAACCTCGCACGCCGCCATCCTGGCCCGCTCCCTGGGATTGCCTGCCGTGGTGGGCGTACCGCACGCCCTGCGGGAAGCCGGGTCCGGTACCTACGCCCTGCTCGACGGTTTCAACGGGTTGTTGGTCCTGAACCCCAGTGACCAGGTCCTGTTCGAATACGGCCAGCTGGTCCGCCGCCAGATCACCCTCGAAGAAAAACTCCGCGAGGTCGTGGACCAGCCCGGTGTCACCTTGGACGGAGTCCGGGTCCCCATCCTGGCCAATATCGAACAGGCGGACGACGTGGACGCGGTCAAGGCTTGCGGGGCCGAGGGTGTGGGCCTGTTCCGCACCGAATACCTCTACATCAACCGCGATCATCCCCCGGACGAGGAAGAACAATTCCAGGCCTATCGCCGGGTGGCTACCGCCCTGCAACCGCACCCGGTGATCGTGCGCACCCTCGACCTCGGAGGCGACAAATTCCTCTCTCACCTCGTGCCCCAGCAGGAGATGAACCCCTTTCTCGGTTGGCGGGCCATCCGACTGTGCCTGCAGCAGCCAGAAATGTTCAGCGTCCAGCTCCGGGCCATCCTGCGAGCCAGCGCCGAAGGTAACGTGAAGATCATGTACCCCATGATCTCCGGGCTGGAGGAACTCTGCCAGGCCAACGAACTGCTGGAAACCTGCAAGGACCAACTCCGCCAAAGGGGCGTCCCGTTTAACGAAAACATCGAGACCGGCGCCATGATCGAAATCCCGTCGGCCGTCCTGGTCGCCGACGCGCTGGCCCGTCGCAGCAAATTCTTCAGCATCGGCACCAACGACCTCATTCAGTACTCCCTGGCCGTCGACCGAATGAACGAACGGATCGCCCACCTCTATGAACCCACCCATCCGGCCATCCTCCGCCTCATCCGCATGACCACGGAAGTGGCCGAACGCGCCGGCGTGCGCGTCAGTGTATGCGGTGAAATGGCCGGTGACCCCGTCCTGATACCGTTACTGCTGGGCCTGGGCGTCCACGAACTCAGCGCCGCCCCGCCCGTGGTTCCCAAAATCAAATACCTGGTCCGTCGCATCCGCATGAGCGAGGCACGGGACCTGGCGTCCTGGGCAATCCAACAGGAATCCGCCACCACGATCCTCCAACGCTGCGAGGAGCTGGCCCGTCAGGCCGCGCCCCTGCTGTTCGAAACAAGGCGGATCGCCCTCTGATCCCGCCCATCATCCCCCGCCATACCGCCGGCGCAACCGCTCCAGGTGATAGTCCCGGCGCTGCTCCGGCGTCATGCAGTCGAAGTCCACCGGCTTCGAACCCCGGGCCGTTGCGGGCGCCGTTGCCGCAACCGGCGAGTCACCGGATGCACCCGGACCCGTCGCCGCCGCGGTCTTCTCCCCTCCCAACGATTCCCCACGCTTCACGCCGGTTCCGGCCGGGTCGGGATCATGAACCTCCCACATCGCCCGACGCCGCCCGGTGCGATCTGCGCGCAACACCGGATCCGTAAGCTGAAGGTCCTCCTCCAACGTGCGTCGGGGCCGGATTCTCAAAGCCTCCAACACCCCGTGATAGGCGCGGACGGCCTCCTCCGGCCCGATCCGGCCCTCGGTGATCAATCGCAACATCTCGATGAATGCCAGTTGATGTTCGGCATGGTTGATCTTGCGCCCGTACAACGCAACCCGTGCGCCATGCCGCTGGGCCTCGTGCAACAACAGGAACGCGTCGTATGTCGTCCCGGCCGATCCACCCAGAATCCCCACGATCATGCGCGGATCATACTGCACCAGCTCCTCCAACGCCCGCGGCCCGTGGTACACGATTTTGAGGAACAACGGCCGCCCGGCTTCCGGTACCCCGGCCAGGGTGCGCAGGATCTGGTCATTGATGAACTCACCCAGTTTTTCGGGCGACAGTCCCGTGGGCACATTCGGATCAAACACTTCAAGGAAATGCCGAAAGCCCTTCCGCTCGGCCTCCTCACGAAAGGCCTTGTAGGCCAGCAGCATCTCGCGGTCCCGATCCGGGTCATTCAAAAACGTCAGTGAATACAACCCCAGGTTCGCACCGGGAAAGCCCGGGTCCGTCCCGCCTCGATCACATTCCACCCGGCCGCACTGGATCTGATCAATGCTGGCCGTCCGAAACGGTCGCGAGGGTTCGGCCGTATAACAGCCATGCCGCACCGCCCAAATGTCCGTCGTATCATTGGCCCGGGCCGCCGGCGTCACCGGCGAGTTTCGAAACAGCCCCTCCTGAATCGTCAGCAGATCGTTCACGTAGGGCGACATCAACATGATGTCCACAACCCCCTGGCGAACGATCTCGCGGATGATGTCCAAAAACTCGGGAAGATTGCGGTACCCAAACTCCTCCCGGGTCCAAACCTCGGGCGAAAACCGCGCCGGCCGCGCACCCTGAGCAGACAACCAATACCGCGGCCCGGGCGCGCGTACACCGTAGGCCATGTCCGCATCTTTCGCGTCCGCAAGAATGAAGGTGCGCACCGAAGGATCAGCGCGAATCTCCACCAGTTTCCGGTCCAACGACTTGACCGGTCCCTGCCCGGAACGATCCGCTGGAGCCTTCGAGTTCACTTCCACCGGGCCAGGATCTCATCCGTGATCACCTGCACCGCCTTCTCCGCCTCGGGATCCAGGTCCGACTCCATGGCGGCCCGGGGCGGCACGGTGCAGGTCACGCCGGGACGCCACTGGTCATTGTCGCATAACTCGCACTCCCGCAGGCCGTATCGAGGATCCGGAATCCCCAGCTCCTGCTTGATCTTCAGCAGCTCCCGCAACTGCTGCGGAGTCATGGTCTGGGGCGGTTTGCCCAGCTGCGCCGTCACCAGCACGGTTCGACAGTACGCCTCCAATATCTCCATTTTGAAATAGGCGTCCTCAAGGCCCAGATGGCTCCAGCTCACCACGCCGTGATTGGCCATGAGGATCGTGTTGTGCTGGTCAACCAACTCGGCCACCAGCTGCCCCATTTCGGGCGTCCCGGGCGTCCGATACGGCGCCACCGCCACCGAGGCAAACACCTCAAACTCCGGAATCAAACAAGTGGGCGGCACCAGCCCCGCCACCGCAAACCCGGTCGCATAGGGCGGATGACAATGACAAGTGGCCACGGCCCGCGGCTGGCGCTGAAAAATCTGCAGGTGCATCAGAATCTCGCTGGTGCGCTTCTTCTTCCCGAGGAGCTGGCGTCCGGTAAAATCCACCAGACACATGTCCTCGGGTTTCATGAAGCCCTTGCTCACCAGCGTGGGCGTGCACAGGGCAAGGTCCTTCCCCACCCGAATGGCCAGATTGCCGCCGTTGCCGTCCACATACTCCCTCATCCACAAACGGCGGCCGATGTCGCACATCTGCTCCTTCAGCTCCCGACAATAGTCGGAGTGGAAAAACGCCTCCAGCTCCGCCGGCGACGAGGCGGAGGACACCTCGGCCGGCGGCGCGGAACCAGCCCCGCCACCCGGAGCCGAGCCGGATCCCGTCTTGATCCCGGGTTCGGGCAAGCCGGCCTGCCGCGCCTGCCATTCCTGCAGAAAATCCCGTGCCGCAGGCGTCAGAATCGCATCCGCCGGCAGCTCGCGCAGATCCCGCCCCTGCCGCACCAGATTCTCCAAGTCCCGCAAACTGATGACCTGTTTCATGAGAGCGAAACCTCCTCAGCCCGGCCACGGCCGATAGAACAGTTCATCCGCCAACGCCACGTTGATGGCGTCCACCGGCGTCGGCTGATCAAACGGTTGCGCAGCCTCTCGCCCTTCCACATACCCCACCACCTGGCCGATCATGCCACCCAGATTGTCGTAAATCACCGGACTCGGGTCCGGCCCCATGCGGACGGGTCCCTCCAGCCCCGCCGTGTACTGCTCGCGCCCCAGCGGGCTCACCAGCAGAAACCGACCGCCCTCAAGCGACGGCACCGCCCGGCTCAAAGTCACACGCCCGATCACCCAGCCCAGCTTCATACCCGTTCCCCCGGCGCCTTCTCATCCACAATGCCGATGATCAACCATCGAACCGGACTCTTTTCATCGCCCACCGACCGCCGCGCTGCCGCGCCGTCCGAGGAAATCACCACCTGCTGATGCATCCCGGCCCCCAGCGCATCAATCGCCACCTGGGGCGTCCCTTCCGGCCGACCGTCCGCGCCAATCGGCTGGCACACCACCAGCCGCCAACCTTCCAGGCTCGGATGCTTCCGCACCGCCACCACATGACCTTCCACTCGCGCCAGCAACATCCCACAACCTCCCCTCTCCCCGAACCGCGCCGGAACCAACGCGCCGCTCCGGCCCGCCGGCCCCAAACGCTCCGCCCGCTAAAAAATCCTCAACTGATCCACCATCACGCACCGGCGCACCCGCGTGAACGTGCGCGGATTGCAAATCCCCTCGCCCGTGGTCGTCGCAATCGAAAAATTCAAGTATCCCTCGCCACCGTTGCCCAAACCGGCCAGACACGACCCGTTCTTCACAAACAACGTCGTCTCCAGCGCCCGCGCCATCGCCGTCATGTGCGCCACGTCCAGGGAATGAATCATGGCCGAATGCTTGTACCCGCGTTCGGCCCGCTTCGCCGCTTCAATCCCCTCCTCCACCGTCCGCACCCGCACCACCGGCAGGAACGGCATCATTTGCTCCTCCAGCACAAACGGATGATCCGCCGGTGTCTCCCCGAACAACAGCTGCGTCCCCGGCGGCACGTCCACCCCGGCCGCCCGGGCCAGCACCGCGGCATCCCGCCCCACCAGCTCCCGGTTCACCGTCGGATGCGCACAACCCGCCCCCTGCCCCTGCGGAAACACAAACGCCGCCCGCGTGAGCCGTTCAATCTGCGCCTCGTTCAGCCGGACCGCCCCATGCCGTTCCAGCGCCGCCATGAACCGGTCGAAATGACTCTCCAGGACAAACACCTCCTTCTCCCCGATGCACAGCAAATTGTTGTCGTAGGCTGCCCCCTCAATCACGCACCGGGCCGCGCGATCCAGATCGCTCGTCCCGTCCACCAACACCGGCGGATTGCCCGGCCCCGCACAAATGGCCCGTTTCCCGCTGGCCATCGCCGCCTTCACCACCCCCGGCCCGCCGGTCACGCACAGCAACCGCACATGCTCATTCCGCGCAATCGCCTGAAACGACTCCAGCGTCGGCGGCTCCACAATGCAGGCCAGGTTCTCGATCCCCAACTCCCGGTGGATCGCCTGGTTGAAGGTGCGCACCGCCGTCACCGCGCACTTGTACGCGCCCGGATGCGCGTTGAACACCACCGCGTTGCCCGCCGCCACCATGCTGATGATGTTGCACGCCAGCGTCGGTATCGAATGCGTGCTGGGTGTCACCGCCCCGATCACGCCAAACGGGGCATACTCCTCCAGCGTGATCCCATGATCGCCGCTCAGTCCGTACGGCTGCAAAAACTCCACCCCCGGCACCCCCTGCAAACTCCGCAGCTTCTCAATCTTGTGCTCCAACCGGCCGATCCGGGTCTCCTCCAGCTCCAGCCGACCCCACTCCTCCGCCTTCGCCGTGCAAAGGTCCTTGACGATCCGAATCACCTTCTGCCGACCCGCCACACCCGCGGCCGACAATTGCTGAAACGCCTCCTGCGCCGCCGCACACGCCTCGGTCGCATCCGCAAACACACCGTACCGGCCCCGCACGGGTTTCGAACCGGTGGAACCCGACACGGGACAACCACAGGCCGGTGCACCGCCCGTCTTGGAGCCGGCCGGACCCCCGCCGCCGCTGTCTCCCGCGGTCGCGGTCCCAACCTTCGCCCCCTGCATCGCCGATGCAGGCCCGCCCAGCCGAGCCAACACCTCCGCCACCACCTCGCGAATCAACGTCTCATTCACCGTGCTCATGCGCCCTCCGCCCGTTTGTCATCCTCATGCAGTCCACCCCTCGGTCCCCTCGTCACTCACATCCCCATCGTGCCCCGACCGGCTCCATGCTCATCCCCTGGCCGAATGCGCCTGATAGATGATCCGGCCCAGCACATCCACCGTGTCCACAATGCCGATCACCACGGCGTCCACCGGTGCATCCCGCATCCCGGGAGCCAGTCGGGCCGAACTCCCCTGCGTGAACATCACCAGCTCGCCCACGCCCGCACCCACACTGTCCACCGCCACGATGGTGTTGACCCCCGGCCGAAACTTCGTCGGGTCCTTCTCATCCACCAATTGAGGCCGCAGCAGTAGCAGCTTCCGCCCCTGCATCTGCGGATCCTTCTTGGTGGCCACCACCGTGCCTTCAACGCGAGCCAGAAACATGCCGCGTGTCTCCCCCTCGACTGCCAGGTCCCAACCCGAACCGCCGTTCGCAAGCCCGGGACCGGAACCGCGCAGCCGGCCGGTTTACTTCTTCTTCGGCAGCACCGCATCCACGTCCGGATGCGGACGGGCAATCACATGCACACTCACCAGCTCGCCCTTCATCGCCTTGATCGCCTGGGCACCGGCGTCCGTGGCCGCCTTCACCGCCGCCACGTCGCCCACCACCACGGCGGTGACGAGCGCGTTGCCCACCTGCATCATCGGCCCAGCCAGCTCCACGTTGGCCGCCTTCAACATCGCGTCGGTGCCCTCCACAAGGGCCACCAAACCGCGGGTCTCAATCATCCCGATTGCCTGTTGTGCCATGGTCTCTCCTCAGTTGCCTCGGTTTCAGTTCACACTCGAGCCGGCAGCACCCGCCGACGCCGATTCCCCGGCACCGCCCCGGGCCGCCTCCTGCTCCAAAAGCCGTTTCACCTCGCGCGCCACCACCAATTCCTCATTCGTCGGAATCACCCACACCCGAACCCGGGACCGCCCCGTGCTGATGCAACCTTCAGCCCCGCGCACCGCCGCGTTCTTCTCAGGATCCAGCTCGATCCCCAGCTCCTCCCAACCCCGGCAAATCGCCGCGCGCAACTCCGGCTGGTTTTCACCAATCCCCGCCGTAAACACCAACGCATCCGCACCACCCAGCTGCGCCAGGGCCGACCCGATCCAATGCCGCGCCGAATGCACGAAAACATCCAACGCCAACCTCGCACCGGCATGCCCCTCCCCCGCGGCCCGCACCAGATCCCGGATGTCGTTGGACAACCCGCTCAGCCCCAGCAAACCACTCTGCCGACACAGCTGCCGCTCCACCTCCTCCAGCGAAAGCCCCAACGTCCGCATCACAAACGGAACGGCAAACGCGTCCAAATCACCCACCCGATTGTTCTGCGGCAACCCGGATTGCGGGCTCATCCCCAGGCTGTTCCCCAGCGCCAGCCCATTGGCCAGCGGCGTGATACTCGAACTGCCACCCAGGTGACACGAAATCACCCGCAGCGGCGGATCCGCCACCGGCGTCCGCCCCCCGTCCACATACAGACGCCGAACCCTCTCCGCCACATCCGGCCGCCCCATCAACTCCGCAGAACGTTCCGCAATGTATTTGTGACTGGCCCCGTGAAATCCCCACCGACGCACCCCCGCCGCACACCAGCTCTCCGGCACCGCATACCGCATCGCCGCCTCCGGTGCCCATTGATAAAACGCCGTCTCAAACAACGCCACCAACGGCACCCCGGGCAACCGCCGCGCAAACAGCCGAATCCCGGCAACGTACGGGGGATTGTGCGCCGGAGCCACGCTGTTGAAGGCCTCCATCGCCTCCAACACCGACTCCGTCACACGCACACAGCCCGTCACACCCCGAGCCAGCACCGTCTTGAATCCCACCGCCGCCAGATCCGCAGCCCCCCGCACATGACCCGCCCGCCCCAGCTCCCCCAAACACTCCTCCAATGCCGCCCCATAATCGTTCACCCGTTCCAACCCGCCCCGATGCAACAACCGTTCCTCACCGCCGGCGAATTGGAACAACCGCCACTTGAGCGACGTGCTCCCCAAATTGGCCACCAGAATCTTCATGAGCGGCTCACACCCCTGCAGACCCGCCTCCGGTCGGACAGGCCACGGGGCCGAATCCTTCCACCACGACCCGGCCCCGGGACCACGGTCCGCCCCGGGCCACCCTCACTGCAGCCACTTACCCAAACCGGCCAACCCCTCATGCGGCCTCGGGATCACCTGCACACTGATCACCTGACCCACCTGCGCCGCGGCCGCTGCACCGGCGTCCGTCGCAGCCTTCACCGCCGCCACGTCACCCCGGAAAAATGCGGTCACATACCCGCTGCCGATCTTTTCCCAACCGGTCAGCGTCACATTGGCCGCCTTGAGCGCCGCATCCGTCGCCTCCAGCAGCGCACAAAGCCCCTTGCACTCAATCATGCCCAACGCTTGCTGTGCCATGGTGTCATCCCTCCATCAAAAAGGTTTGGACATGCTCAAAACCTCACTTGCCGGCCTTCTGCGGCGAACCGTCGCCCACAAACACGGCCAGCAAATCCTCGTGCGGCCGCGCAATAATGTGCGCGCTGACCAGCTCACCCACGCGGCCGGCCGCTTTCGCACCCGCGTCCACCGCAGCCTTCACACTGCCCACATCACCCCGACACAACACGGTGATCAACCCACCGCCGATCGGGATCGTCTTCACCAGGCTCACGTTGGCCGCTTTGACCATCGCATCGCTGGCCTCCACGCTGCCCACGTAACCTTTGGTCTCAATCATGCCCAATGCTTCGCTCATAGATCGTGCTCCTCATTCCTCTCACACCAACTCTCTCCACCATCACCGCTCACGCTTTCACCAGTTCACACGGCGTGTGCGGCTGCAAATTGCACGCGTTCCCCTCGTCCGTGTCCAGGTGCACCTCCAAACGAAACGCCGGATCCACCCGCACCAGCACCTTCTCAAACACCACCCCGCAATCCCCGCCCACCTTCAGCCGCATGTAATCCCCGTTCCGCACCCCGTAAAAGGCCGCATCATCCGGATGCATGTGCACATGCCGCGCCGCCCGGATCACACCCTCCTTCAACTCATAAAAACCCGCCGGCCCCATCAACATGCACCCCGGCGTCCCCTTAATGTCCCCCGACAACCGCAACGGCACATCAAAACCCAGCGCAATCGCGTCCGTATACGCCAACTCCACCTGATTCAACGACCGGCACGGCCCCAAAATCCGCAAGTTCGAAATCACCCGGCTCCGCGGACCAATCAACGTCACCGTCTCCTGCGCCGCAAACTGCCCCTCCTGATACAACCACCGTAACACCCGCAATTGATACCCCTTCCCAAACAGCGCCTCCACCGCCTCCTGCGTCAAATGACAATGCCGCGCACTAATGTTCACCACCAACGGATTCGGCGCCTGCGCAATCCGCGGCAACGGCTTGCCCAGCCGCTGATACACAGCCTGCCGAACCAAATGCTCCACTACCGCCCGCGGCGGCGCTGAAACACCAGCAGCCATAACCAAGCGCAAATGTGATCGAATCCAGCACCATTGTCAACCAGAATCTTGCAAAATACATCATAAACTGCCACAATTGGTTCAAAATGACGGCCGAAGAACGCCAGCACCGTATCCGTGAGTACCTGGACCAGGTGGAATTCGCCTCCTTGGACGAACTGGCGCGCACCTTCGGCGTCTCCGTCTCCACCATCCGTCGTGACCTGACCATTCTGGAGGCTGCCGGCGCGGTCAAACGCACCCACGGTGGAGCCCGAACCCTCTCACCCAAAAGCGAGGAATTCATCTTCTCGGCCCGCGACACCCACCAGCTCGCCGAAAAAGAAGCCATCGGCCGCGCCTGCGCCGCCATCATCCAACCCAACCAAAGCCTGATTCTGGACGCCGGCACCACGGTGTACCACGTGGCACGTCACCTGGAGGAAAAGGCGCCCCAAATCATCACCAACTCCCTCCCCGTCGCAAACCTCTTCGCCTCCAACCCGCGCGTCGAACTCGTCCTCAGCGGCGGCGTGCTCTACCCGCGACTCGGCGTCCTGGTCGGGCCCCTGGCCGTGGAAACCTTCAACAAAATCCACGCCGACGTCGCTATCATGAGCGCCGGGGGCATCACCCCCGAAGGCCTCACCAACTCCCACTCCCTGTTGGTCGACATCCAGCGCGCCATGATCCGCGCCGCAGCCAGGGTCATCATGTGCCTCGACCACACCAAATTCGGCCGCCGATCCCTGGCCTTCCTCTGCGATCTCGAACCCATCGACGTCGTGGTGACCGACAGCGCCGCCCCGCCGGAACTGGTGTCGGAACTTCAAGCCCGCGGCATCGAAGTCCTCCTGGCCCCCGTCCAGTCCGCGCCGGCCGAAATCACCCGCCCCGAATCCGGCACAGCCCCAACCACCAACCCCATCCCAACCAACAACCCCTGAGCTGCCGCCACACCACACTCCCGCGCCCGCCCGCCATCATCCAAACCGCCCGGCCGCGGCCCCGACGTCGGCGCCCGCGCATTTTTACACTTGGCGACCTCCCCGCACCGCGCATCATGGCGGGCCTATGAAGATTGTGCTGGCTTATTCCGGCGGTTTGGACACCTCGGTCATCCTTGCATGGCTGAAAGAACGGTACCAGGCCGAGATCATTGCCTTTTGCGCCAACATCGGGCAGGAGGAGGAACTTCGTGGTCTCCGCGCCAAGGCACTGCGTACCGGCGCTTCCAAATGCTACATCGAAGACCTCCAGGAAGAATTCGCCCGCGACTTCATCTTCCCCATGATCCAGGCCGGCGCCATCTACGAAGGCCAATACTACCTCGGCACCAGCATCGCCCGGCCCCTCATCGCCAAGGCCATGATCGAAGTGGCCCGTAAAGAAGGCGCCGAGGCCGTCGCCCACGGCGCCACCGGCAAGGGCAACGATCAGGTCCGATTCGAACTCACCGTCGCCGCCCTGGCGCCGGACCTCCAGGTGATCGCACCCTGGCGCGACCCCGAGTTTCGCCGCCGCTTTCCCGGCCGGTCCGAAATGATCGCTTTCTGCCAGGAGAAGGGCATCCCCGTCCAGGCCACCGCCAAAAAGCCCTATTCCATGGACCGTAACCTCATGCACATCTCCTACGAGGCCGGTATCCTCGAAGACCCCTGGATGGACGCCTTCGCCCCGGAAAACAAGGACATGTTCAAACTAACCGTCGCACCCGAAGACGCACCGGACAAACCCGAGTACGTCACCCTGGACTTCGAACAAGGCAACTGCATCGCCGTCAATGGCCGTCGCCTCACCCCCCTCGGCGTGATGAAGACCCTCAACCGACTCGGCGGCAAACACGGCATCGGCCGGGTGGACATGGTCGAAAACCGCTACGTCGGCATGAAATCCCGCGGCGTCTACGAAACCCCCGGCGGCACCATCCTCCATTTCGCCCATCGCCAGATGGAATCCCTCACCATGGACCGCGAGGTCATGCACCTGCGCGACAGTCTCATTCCCCGCTACGCCGAACTGGTCTACTACGGATACTGGTACAGCCCCGAACGCATCGCCCTCCAGGCCTTCATCACCGAAACCCAAAAAAACGTCACCGGCACCGTCCGGCTCAAACTTTACAAGGGCAACATCATGGTCGCCGGCCGCAAATCCCCCGTCAGCCTCTACCAACCCGCCATCGCCACCATGGAGGCCGACCCCACCCAGGCCTACAACCCGGACGACGCCACCGGTTTCATCCGCATCAACGCCCTCCGACTCCGTGTGGCCGCCCAGGTTCACGCAGCCACCCAAAAGAACCCCGGCCGCCCCGCCAACGCCCGGCGCAAAACCGGCCGCTGAATCCAACCCCGCCAGCCCTAACCCTTTTGGGGGGCAAGCGGACCGTCACCGTGTGCCCCTCCCTCCGGAGGGAGGTCCGCTTGTCCCCCTGACCCCACCGGCCTAGACTGTGTCGCACCATGGCATCGGCCCCGGACCCCGACGCCGAATTGATGTCGCGCGTCAAGCGCGGGGACCGTGAAGCCTTTGCCCTCCTCATGGATCGCCACGCCCGCGCCGTCTGGAACCTCGTGGCCCGCACCCTCCACGACCCCACCGAGGCCGAAGACATCACCCAGGCCGTCTTCGTCCAGGTCTGGAAATCCGCACCCCGCTACCAACCCACCGCTCCCTTCCGCACCTGGCTCTTCACCATCGCACGCAACCTCTGCCTCAACGAACTGCGCCGACGCGCCCGGCACCCCGCCGAACCCCTCGAAACCAAACCCACGGAATCCGAAACACCCACCCAACCGCCACCCGACCCCACCGTCCCACCCCCGACCGAGTCCCTCCTGCAC